>NZ_JAFOIN010000022.1:0-68624 GCF_017421385.1 Ruthenibacterium sp.
ACCATCCGCACTGCCCCCGCCTTGAAGGCCTCATCGTAACGCGGCGGCGCTGGGTGCTTTCGTTCTTTGGTTGACATTTTTCATTACCCCTTTCCATTATACAGATTGTTTTTCTGTCCGGCAAATCGGGTATGGGGGCAAAACGATAAAGCTGGATAACAGCCCGTGTTTGTGGTATGCTGTGGGTGCAGGAAAATTTCCAAACGCGGGTTGTTTCACATCGAAGGAGGTTCTTTTTTGAAACAGCCTATCTACAATACAGCATTATATCTAAGACTGAGCCGTGACGATAAAACCTACGGCGACAGCGTAAGCATTGAAACGCAGCGTGCCATATTACAGCAGTATGCACAGGATAACGGTCTGCATGTCGTGGACGAATACGTGGACGATGGATGGAGCGGTACAAATTTCGAGCGTCCAGATTTCCGGCGTATGATGAAGGATATCGAACTCGGGAAAGTCAACTGCGTGGTCACAAAGGATCTCAGCAGGTTGGGCGTGAACACATCATGATGGATTACTACCTTGAGTTCATATTCCCGGAAAAGCGCGTTCGGTACATTGCGGTGGCTGAGAATGAGGATACGGAAAAAGTTCTCAGTGATTTCGTTCCTTTTAAAAACCTGTTCAATGAATGGTTCGCAAAGGACACCAGCCGAAAAGTGAAGGATGCGTTACGCACCAAATTCAAAAACAAGGAGCGTGTCTGCGCATATGCCATCCTCGGATACAAAAAAGACCCGTCTGCCAAGAACCGGATCATCCCCGATGAGGAAACAAGGTGGATCGTGGAAAAAATCTATGAGACTGCCTATTACGGGGCCGGTGTGGCGAAAATCACACGGATACTGACAGAGGAAAAGGTGCCCACTCCCAGCTGGCTGAATTACCAGCGGTACGGGAATTTTGCGAATATCTACAAAAATGCGCCGGAGTCCAAAAAGTATGCATGGACGATCGCCCAGGTCAAGAGCATCCTCAAGGATGAGACGTATATTGGAAACACCATCCATTACAGAGAAACAAACATCTTATATAAAAACAAAAAGCGTATCCGTAAGCCACAGGAACAATCGCTACGGGTCGAGGGAACGCATGAGGCGCTTATTTCCAGAGATGTATTTGACCGTGTCCAGGACTTGAGCGCGAAGCGACGCAGAAGCCAGAAAAACGCGGTCACGCAGATTTTTGCAGGGCTGGTAAGATGCGCGGACTGTGGATGGTCGATGCGGTTCGCTACGAACCGGCAGAACAAAACGCCGTACAGCTATTACTCCTGTACCTATTACTCACAGCATGGGCGTGGTTGGTGCTCCTCTCACTATATTCGCTATGATGTTCTGTACGCTTATGTGCTTTCCCGTCTCCAATACTGGTGCCGACAGGCGCAAATAGATCGCAAACGGCTGCTGGAGAAAGTGAAAGACAATGTTGGGGGCGAGTGCACAGCACAGACCAAAGCAAAACTGACAGAACTCAACCGTCTGGAAAAGCGTCGGAGTGATGTAGATTCCCTGTTCACACGCATGTATGAGGATCGGGCTGCAGACCGAATCACGGAACGCAATTTCACCATGCTGCTGGAGAAATACCAAGCAGAACAACAGCAGCTGGAGATCCGGATACAGGACCTCAAGGCGGAACTCTCACTGCAAAAACAAGCGGCGAACAACGCCGAAAAATGGCTGGCCATTGTGGAGAAATATGCGACTCCCACGGAACTGACCGCCGAACTGCTTAATGCCCTTATTGACAAGATCCTTGTCCATGAGGCTGAGGTGGGACCCGATGGCATTCGCCAGCAGGAAGTCGAAATTTTTTACCGCTTTATTGGCCGTTTAGACGGCCAATCCCTCAGCCGTTCCTCTATCCCCGACCCGGTGTCTTTGCCTGTGTGATACCGGACTGAATTATCCGGATATTGTATTGTTCCAGCCCATCTCCGAGTTGCTTGGGCGTCCGCTTTTGCAGCTTTTCTGCAAGGACGGGCTTTCCGCCGAGCAGGCCGTGGCGGCGGCGGCGGCGCTTTCCGCACAGGAAAAGCAGGCCGTCAGGCGCGACATGAAATGGCACGCGGTATTCCGCCTGGCGGCCGCCCTGACGCTGTCCGCTGCGCTGGTCTATGTTTCCCGCGTGCTGGATCTGCACGGCATTTACGGCTGGCCGCAGGGGTGTACCATGGGAATGCTGCCTTTCACCGGCTGGCTTGCGGGCGACGCTGTTTTTACGCTTCGGCAGATAAAAAAGCTCTGACAGGGTGGAAGAACGCCAAAAGGCCCGGCGCTGTTGCGCCGGGCCTTTTGGTGAGCGCCGCACCGGATTATGTCTTTGCGCGCGATGCCAGCTCTTCATAAACTTCCTTTGTCTTTTCCTCTGTTTCGCCGTTGAATACAGTGGTCTCATCCGCTCCGTGCCGCACGACAACGGCGCAGCGCACACGGTTGTGGAGGTACAGCCGGTATGCGCCGAATTCATCATTGGTAAAGGTACCGCTGGATATTTTTCCGGTCCCGGTCCCCCAGGTACGGCTTCCCTTGTCAAAAACATCGCGCCATTCCACGCCGGTGATCTCCGTGTATGGGATAGACGCCCTGTCCCCGATCCCTCCGGAAAGCTCCAGCGCCGTTCCGGTGAGCTTTACACTCACACCGGAAAACACGACGACGGCCATGGCGAACACGATGGACGCAATGCCGATCACGCCGCCGATCACTCCGCCGGCCTTCTGTATCCGCGCCTCCCGTTTTTTCATGTTCTCCGCCACTGTTCCCGCCTCCTTACAGCTTCTGCAGGATACGCGCGCCGGAACCGCACAGCCAGTGCCAGCCCAACGCCGCGCCCGCCAGCAGCACCGCGGCCGCGGCCAGGCTGAACCACACGAAGCCCAGCAGCTTGCCGCCAACAGCCCACAGCAGTGCGCCAAGCCCCACGACCAGCATGCCGCCGAAAATGCCGATCATTGATGAGGCAGACTGCTTCACCACAATGGTGTCGTTTTCACAATCCAGACGCGGCAGCCACAGGTTGACGGCCAGCCCCGCCACCGGAATGAACAGTCCCATGCACACACACAGTGCCAGCAGCGCCAATGCGTCCGGCGCGGACAGGCCCAGCCCAAACCACAGCAGAAGCACGCTCAGCGTCGCGGGCACGTCGGACACCAGCACGTTCACCAACGCCTTTGCGCCAAACAGCTCACGGGGCGGGACGGGCGCTTCCTTCAAAATCCACAGCGTACGGCCCTCTAGACTGATAGAGACACACGCGGGATTCACTGTCGCCTGCATCAGGCAGACAACGGCCGCCAGCATGGGAGCCACCGCCTGCACGCCGCCCATCTGCGCAACAAGCAGCGCCGCCTGTCCCCGCACGAACAGCACGTATACCGAAAAGCCCAGCAGCATCACCGCGCCGATCCCGGTGTTCAGCAAATAGATGGTGGTGCCAAAATAGCGGCCGCATTCCTTTTTGAACAGCGCCGCAAACCGGCCTCCGGCCTTGACCTCACGCAGCCTGTAATCGCTGCGCGTCACATGGCTGGCAAGGCTGGACAGGATTCGCTTGTACTGCGTGCTCATACCCCAGACAAGCGCCAGGAAGGGCGCCAGGCTGATGAGCAGAAAGCCCAGCAGCGCGCCCCAGCTGCCCACAAGGCCGTCCAGCAGCAGGCCCAGCGGCAGCAGCCAGGTATGCAGCGTGCGCCGCACGCCCTCGATGTTTTGCAGCAGCGCCGCCGCCAACGCATTGATCTGCAGGCTCCCCACCAGCACCACCCCCGTCAGCACGATGCTGAGCACCGTGCCCACCAGGGATTTGTGCTTCATACGGCCGGAAAAATAGGCGATCACCCAGCCCCCCAGCAATGCCAAAACGGAAGGCAGCAAAGGCAAAAATAATGCGGCGGCAAGCAGCCGCACACAGAAGCCCGCAGCCTGCCCCGCTCCCAGCCCCGCATACACCAGATAAGCCGCGCCTGTGGGCAGCATCCACAGCCCGCAGAACACAAGATTTTCCAGGTACAGCGCCAGGATCTTGCTCAGCATCACGGTAAAGGCCGGCACCGGCAGCGCCAGCACGATATCGCTGTCCTTGCCGCCGAACACAAGACCGCTGGCTGCGAATAATGTAAACATCAGCGACATCACGCAGGCCATCAGCGCCATCAAAGGCAGCACCATCTCCACGATGCCCACCTCCGCCAGCATGGAGGCCAGCAAAAAGCTGTACACGCCGGAAAGGTACAGCGCCAAAAAGGCCATCAGCAGCAGCGCGCCCAGGCCGCCCGCGGCCTTCTTTTTGCTGCTGCCCGCTCCGCTGCGAAACGAAAACGCCCGCAGCATCGCGCGGAAATTCAGCTTCAAAAGCACCCACAGTTTACGCATATGCACCGCCCTCCTGCGCCAGCTCCAGGAACACCTGTTCCAGACTCTCATCTCCAACAACGGACGCCGTGGTGCCCATTTTCACCAGTCGGCCGCCTTTTATAATGGCAATGCGGTCGCACAGCTTTTCCGCTACCTCCAGTACGTGCGTGGAGAAAAACACCGCGCCGCCTGCCGCGCAGATCTCGCGCAGAAAGCCCTTGAGCACGAACGCGGCCTGCGGGTCCAGCCCGACAAAGGGTTCATCCAAAATCAGCAGCCGCGGCGCGCGGATAAGCGCCGAAATGACAGCCAGCTTCTGCTTCATGCCGTGGCTGTATCCGCCGATGGGGCTGCCCAGCGCGCCCGTCAGCTCGAAGGCATCCGCATACTTGCGGATACGCTCTTCGCGCACGTCTTTCGAGATACCGTAGATGTCCGCAATGAAAGCCAGATATTTGATGCCCGTCAAAAATTCGTACAGATCCGGATTGTCCGGCAAAAACGCCGTCACCTGCTTTGCCGCCACGGGTTCGTCCTTTACGGAATGCCCGTCGATGACGATCTCTCCCTCGGTAAAATCCAAAATGCCCGCCACGGCGCGCAGTGTTGTGGTCTTGCCTGCGCCGTTGTGGCCGATAAAGCCCATGATCTCGCCTGCATTGACGGTCAGCGACAAATTGTCAACAGCCTTTTTGCCGCCTGCATACGTTTTTGAAAAGTTGGTGATGGTCAGCATGATACCCTCCGTTCCGTCCGGCTGTGCGGACAAAAGGCGCGGCATTTTGCCGCGTCTCATTTAGATGAATTTCTAAATGTAGTATAACACAAAACCCGCACCTGTCAATAGGTGCTGCACGATAAAGACGCATTATAAATATGGGGATATACTGTTTTGGGAAGACGCAGGCAGCAGAGTTACCCGCACCGTTCTTCCGCTATACCGCAGCGGCAGTGTCAAACAGGTGATTCTCCATATTCAGTTCTTCATCGGGGAGCTTTCATCCCCTGATCGGAAAGCTGTCCTTTCCCTTCGCCTCCGCTACAAGCCTACATTTTCCCTCGGCGTTTTTCTATATTTTATTCCTGGCGCTCACACATACATTCGCAAATAACCAGAAGAAGGGGCCGTGGCCAACCGCATAGCTTTCTTCATGGCGCCGATGCCGTGGAACATGCGGGCCAGCCCGACAAACGGGTACGCGCCCGGCTCATACTTGCCAAAGCCAGGGGTAGGTCACATAGGCAGCGGCCGAGCAGGGGCTGGACAAGTTCATCCTGTCCCGCCCCTGCCCGGCCGCTCTCCGACTCACCCAATCAAGAAACCTGGAATGAAATTTCATGTGGCATCTGTGTCTCAATTTACAAAGGCAGGCCAAACGGGGCCTGCCTTTGTAAATTGTTGAAATGGCGCGCTGTCAACCCAGCTGAATCCCCAGCTCGGAGGGCAATGCCCGGTTTTCCGCACAGTGAACCAGCATCTGCTCCAGATTTTTAACACAATAGAAATCATCCGTATCCGTATGCACCGGCTGCACCAGCTCGGAACGCACCGGAGTGATAGGGTTTTGCTGCACCAGACGTACCGCGTGGATATGCGGCAGATCCGCTTCCACACCGCAAAGTGGCGGGTCACCGCTGTCAACCGCCTGAATCGCATCCATCAGCTTCTGCATATCGGCGCCTGGGGCCACGCCGCTGTAATCAAAGGCGCTTCCATCCGCCATCACTCCGCGAAATACCGGCTTTTCCCGGGTGTAAGTGATGGTGGCGTTTTCAAATTCCAACACGCCCACCGGCCCCCAAAACTCTGTGCGGATCGGGTGCGCCGTATAGTACAGGAGCGGCAGCCCCTGTGCCGTTTGAAACCGCAGCGCGGCAATGTCATAGTTTTCAATCGTGGGATTCGCGCGGTACAGCTCCGCCTGCACGCTCTCGATGTCACAGGCTGTACGCATTGTCGGTCCCAGCAGAAAGGTCAGCATCTGAAAATGATGGGCACACGCGTTTGTAAAGGGACTGTCGAATACTTCCCGCCCCTGGCAGGTGATCCGCCCGGCCCAATTGTTGCGTGCATAGTAAGCGGCGCCGCGGCGGAAGCCATGGTAGACGGCGATGTGCTTTGCCTTGCCGAAACGCCCAAGCAAAATATCGCGCTTGAACGCCTGTACGTCCCGGCGGTAATTGAGCTGATAGCCGATGCAAAGGAATTTTCCCGTCTTTTTACTGGCTTCCTGCATGGCGGCGGCTTCCTTTACGGTCAGGCAGAGCGGCTTCTCGCACAAAACGTTCACGCCATGCTCCAGGCAGGAAAGTACCATATCGGTATGGAAATGCACCGGCGATACGAGCACCGCCAAATCGGCGCTGTCTTTGGCAAAAAATGCGTCCAGAGTAGGATAAACAGGGATCTGCCGCTGCCGTATCTGCGGCACGCGCTCTGCAAGATTGGGATCAATATCACAAATGGCCGTAAGCTCCGCCCCCATATCCTGAGACGTCAGAGCTTCTACATACAGCCTGCCGTATCCGCCCGCCCCTACAAGCACAACGCGCGGCCTTGTTTTTGACATAGCAATCTTCTCCTTCTTTCCAATTGGTTATTCCCGCAGCTTTATGCGGTAGGTGCTCACTTCAAAGGGCCGGACGTGCAGCTCGGCCTTCAAGGCTGCGGCCCTGCCGACAGGCGTTTCCAGCAGGTCGCAGGGTATCAGCGTCTCCACCGGCAGATCGGAGCGGATGTGGAAATACGTATCAGCCTTCTTGCTTTCGTACAGGCGCAGGATCAAATCTCCGCTTTCATCATCCGCCCGCTTCACCGTGTCGATGACAACGTTCGCCGCGTCGGTGGAAAAGGCAGAAAAGGCCTGCAGGCTTCCCGCTTCAAGCCAGACGGGGTCGTTGAAGGCCGCCGCCTGCTGTACAACAGGCGCCTGTGCAAAGCTCTCGCTCCAAGCCGTAAACCCGTAGCGGAAGCGATGCTCCCCCTGGTCACTGGCCATCTCCGGAGAGGCCGCAGCCCGCAGCAGCGTCAGCTCAATGCTGTTCTGCTCTACTCCGACGCCGTATTTGCAGTCGTTCAAAACCGCACATCCATGGCTGTTATCGCACAGGGCCGTGTAACGGTGGTTGCATACCTCAAACCGCTGCTGGTCATAGCCGCGGCTGCGATGCGTCGGACGTTCCACATAGCCGAACTGAATCTCATGGATCGCATTTTCAGCCCGCACGTCTACCGGGAATTCCACCTTCAGCAGACGGTGAAGCTCCCGCCATTGAATCGTGGTGTCGAACTCCGCCACCGGACTTCCTGTACGCAGGGTGATGACCTGCGTAACCGCCGAGCGGCCAATGCTCCCGGTCCAGCGAACTGAGACGGAAAAGCCTTCCTCTTTCAGCAGTTCAAGCGTGTCGGCCCGTGCGGTGCAGGCCTCTTGTTCGCGGTAGTTGCTGTCAATGTCCCATGCGTCGAAGATGCGGGGTACGTCCTTGTACATCCGCAGGACGTTCATCGGACGGCCCGCCGCCATCTCACGCCCATCCAGCGTATAGGAGATCACATGTCCCTGCCGGTCCACCTGCATCGCCACGCGTTCGTTCTGCAGAAGGACGCCAGTCTCCAACTGCTTTGCAAACGCCCTGGGCTGGCTTTGGCCGCCCCCTGCGGGCAGCAACGTCACCGCCCCCAGAGCGGGCAGCGTTACCAACGCCTGCGTGCCGCACACTGCAACCGGCTCACCCTCGGCAGTCTGCGCACCGTGCGCGAAAGCCCGGGGCAGAGCAACGAGTTCCTCGCGCGCAAAGCTCAAGCCGTTGAAGACCGTTACGGCATCGTCCTGTTTCACAGGGCGGAGCAAGGCCCGGCGGGCGTCGGTGCACAGCGTCTGCGCGTCCCGCTGTAACGCTTCAAGCGCCTGGTTCGCTTCATTATATACCCTGGCAATGGAAGACCCCGGCAGAATGTCGTGAAACTGGTTGAGCAGCAGCGTTTTCCATAGCCTCCGCGCCTGTTCGGCATCATATGGGTGGCCGTGCCGCGCCGCCAATGCACCCCACAATTCCATGTGGTGAAGCGCGCGCTCACTGAGGCGATTGTTTTTCTTCACAGAAGCCTGTGTGGTGTATGTACCGCGGTGAGCGTTGAAGTACAGCTCTCCATCCCAGGTGTTTTGAGGCCCGCCCTTGGCCTGCAGGGCCTCAAAGAATTCCAGCGGGGAACACATCTCTACCTTGGGCATCCCTTCAAGGTCGCGTTCCCGCAGGGCATACTCAATGTGGTCCCGGCACGGGCCGCCGCCGCCGTCTCCGTAACCGAAGGGGATCAGGAAATCTTCCAGATGCCGCTTTTGCACCCGCTTTTTCCAAACGCCGCATAATTCCTTCGGATCGGTCCGGTAGGTGTAATTGGTAGGCAGAAAGGACACGACCTGGCTGCCGTCCATGCCCTTCCAATTGAAGTAATGATAGGGAAACGGGTCGCCTTCGTTATAGCTCCAGAAAATTTTCTGGGTAACCAGATACCGAACGCCGCAGCCTGCCAAAAGCTGCGGCAGAACCGCGGAGTAGCCGAACGTGTCCGGCAGCCACAGGACCTGGCTGTCAATACCCAGCTCATCGCGGTAGAAGCGCTTGCCAAACACCAGCTGCCGCACCAGCGCCTCGCCGGAAGGGATGTTGGTATCCGGTTCCACATACATGGCGCCCTCCGCGATCCAGCGGCCGGACCGGACGGCGCTGCGGATGCGTTCATACAGCTCGGGGTAATGCTCCCGGCACATCTCGTAGGCGGCCGGCTGGCTTTGGATATAGCGGTATTCCGGATATTGTTCCAAAAGACGCAGCTGGGCGGCAAATGTACGCGCCGTCTTTCGGTGAGTCTCTTGCATAGGCCACAGCCAAGCCAGATCCAGATGAGAATTGCCCACTGCCGCCATCAATGGTGCCGTGGAACCATTGTGGCATTCCAGCAGAGGCCGCAGCGAGGCACGGGCTTGGCGGTAACACTCGTCCCGCGTTTCAGCCGGTTGTTCAAAATCGACGATGCGCGTATACCGCTCCAGGCCGTCGGCGATCTGTGAAGCCCGCAGCGAATCTTCCGGCAGCTCATCCATCAGCATGGACAGAGTGGAAACATCCATCCAGAGCTGGTAAGCATTTTCGTTCCAGATGCCAAAGGTATTGCGTCCCATCCGGCTGCGGCAGCCTTCCGCCGCAGGGTCCTGCAAAGTTCCGGGAAGCACCGGTCCTGTGCTGCAGCCTCCCACATCCGGAAAATAATGCCCCGCGTACACCTCAAACAGAAGTGAAAAACGCTCCCCCGGTTGGGCACAATGGGTCAAAATATTGTCACAGATATAATGGTGCGGTACACTGACCCATTCGGCCCGGCGGGTGCCAAACGCTTTTCCGTTCACAAAGAGCGTGGCCTCGCCTCCAAGGTCCAGCTCCATGGCAACCGTTTTGTTGGCTGCCGCTTCCGGCAAGGTGATGTCGGCGCGGCACCACATATATTCCCAAGTGTGCCCCCAGGCCATTCCTTCCTCCATCGGGCAAAACGGTCCCTGCGCGGCCTGGCCGGGCGTAAGATGCCGTATGGTGGTAAAACCGTCAAATTGGATGCTTTCAAGCGGACTGTAAAAATCGCTGGCCAAGACACGCTGCCAATGGGCCAGCCGATCCCTGTATTCGGAATGAAGCAAAGACATGGCGTATTCCCCCTTAAGATATGTGTGATACGGAAAGGCCTTCCGACACTGGAAAGCGGATTTCTGATATGATACAATTTACATATTAAATTCAATAAAACCTCTCCGGGCATAGCATACAGGAGATTATAGGGATACACAATTCACAAATTCGTAAATTGTTGACAAAATTTCGACTTTGTCTTTCGGAGGCATGCTTTTGGGCAGCAGGATGCGAAAAGGCTCGAAAAAATGAACAGAAAACCGAAAATCTGAATTGACATTGATATACCCGCTTATTTATCCTAATATAAAAAGGAAGAAGTTTATGCAAAAATTGATTCGGTTCTGGCAGAATCTGCGCTTACGCGCAAAGTTTTTGCTGATTCTGCTGGTTGGCATTGTGCCGGTCGGCATTGTCGCCATCGTGACCCTCTATATCCCGCTTCGAGCCTACGACAGACAGCTCTACAAAAGCAGCGCTCAGATGATTTCCCTGTTCGCAGAGCAGATTCAGGACGAACTGATGAACTTTGAGGATATCAGCTACCGCATCCTGACAGATACTGCCCTTCAGGAAAACCTGTCCATCATAAAGGAGGCAGCCCCCGGCACACTGACGTGGATCAATGCTCAGACAAAGGTCGCAAACCGGGTGGCCTATTACAGCCTGTGGTTTTCGAACGCCGTCAGCTTTCAGCTAAAAACCAGCAGGGGCAATTCTTACAATCACTTTTTTGAAGCATCTGCGGGCAGCGACGAATTGACAGAAGAACGGATCACCGCCGCTGTCAACCATCGGGGGCGTTTTGTCTGGCTTACGGAAGAGGGGGCGCAAACCCGTCTGTTTCTTGTACGGGAGATTCGTGAAATGCAGGATATGGACCTGGATACCCTGGGCTGCCTGCTGATCGAAGTGGATTTCCCCGCACTGGTGGAGCAATACAACCACAGCATGGCACAGATGGGCGTGATGCCGCGGTGCGCTGTTTATAATGACGGGCTTTGTCTGTACGCCAGCGACGCGGCCATCCAGACTCTCGGTGTGGGCGAAGACGGCTACACCTATATGAAGCTGGACGGCCAGCCGATGCTCTGTGTCCGTTACACGTCCAGCAATGGGATGAAGTATGTGACATTAGTGGATTACAGCGGCATCCGGGCCACCACGCTGGTAGCGGTCAGCGTTACCATCCTTTGCATTCTTGCCGCAGTACTTTTAACATTGGCCGTCAGCACCGGGTTGATCGATAACATTCTGAACGATCTGCAGCTCCTTTTGCAGAAATTTGACGCCTTTGCCATCAGCGGAGAGCCAATCACCACCCATAACAGCCCATATCAGGGGCGGCTGGACGAGATTGGCGACCTGCACCGCGGTTTTGATTGGATGACCCGCGTATGGACTCGAGTCAACCATGAAAAAGAAGAACAGCGTCATCTTTTGCAGGAAAAGCAGATCCAGCAGCTGCGTGCCCAAATCCGGCCGCATTTTTTATATAACACTTTGGAATCCATCTACTGCCTGGCCCAGAATCTGGAGGACCAGCGCATCGCAGTGATGACCAACGCTTTGGGCAAGCTGCTGCGTTCCTCCCTGAATGACAAGCGGGATGTAATTACCGTATCCGAGGACTTACAGGTCACGCGCGATTACCTGAGTATCCAGCAAATCCGCTATGGCGAACGGCTGCAGGTGGAGTATGATTTTCCGCAGGATATCCTAACCTGCCGGATTCCGGCCATGACCATCCAGCCGCTGGTGGAAAACGCCATTCACCATGCTGCCGAAAAAATGCTGGACGTCTGCGTCATTCGTGTCAG
This sequence comes from Ruthenibacterium sp., assembly GCF_017421385.1. Taxonomy (NCBI): domain Bacteria; kingdom Bacillati; phylum Bacillota; class Clostridia; order Eubacteriales; family Oscillospiraceae; genus Ruthenibacterium; species Ruthenibacterium sp. The sequence goes on from NZ_JAFOIN010000022.1 coordinate 11,873, forward strand.
CGGTGCTGCAACGGCGGATGGTGTGGATATTATCGTGCAGGACAACGGCCCTGGTACAGACGAAGACATTCTTAACAAACTGGAAAGCGGCGAGGTGCAGCCGGAGGGGCTGGGCATTGGAATGCGCAACATCCACAAGCGCGTACAGCACGCCTTTTCCGAGCAGTATGGGCTGCGTGTCTGCAGTGAGGAGGGCCAAACACAAATTATCGTTCATTTGCCGGATACCCGGCCCGAGCCGCATAACAAAGCATGAAATAGAGAAATGAGGATACCGTGTATAAACTGCTATTGGTAGATGACGAGCCTATCATCCGTGAAGGGCTGGAACGGATTATTGATTGGGAAAAGCTGGATCTTAAGCTGACGGCCTCCTGTCCCAATGCAATTGCAGCACTGGACAGCATGACCGACGATATGCCGGATATTCTTCTGACCGATATCCGGCTGCCGGGCATGACCGGGCTGGAATTGGTTCAGCGTGCGGTGACGCTGCACCCCATGCTTCAAACGCTGATCCTCTCTGGCCATGATACCTTTCAGTATGCACAGCAGGCGCTGAAATACGGCGTTATCGAATATCTGCTTAAACCCTGCTCTCAGAAAGAGATGGAGGAAGCGTTGCTGCGCGCCTGCCAAGCCGTCGACCGGCAGCGGAAAAAGGTGCTTTATCTGTATGAAGAGCGGCGTCAGCGCATCAAATCGCTGGTAGACAGCTTCAATGCCTTGCGGGAGAGCGAGGCGGATGCTGAACAGCTGGAAAAGCAGGTCGGAGAGCTTGTCAAAACAGTGGAGGATCCCAGCCTGCTGCAGGAAACGCTGGTTGCCGTAGTGATCGGCTGCATGGGCGCGGGCCAGGCTGAATGGGGCATGAACATTATTACCGACGCCCTGCATGACCGAAGGTCTCTGGAGGAACTCATCAGCCGTACTTTGCTGCGGCTGCGCAGGGAAGGGAGCGCCGCTCGCAGCAACGATTTCGTGCAACAGATAATCTCCTATACGAGTGTCCATTATGCCGACGAGTCGCTTTCCTTACAATATCTGGCGGACAAAGTCGTGTATATGAACGCGGACTACATCGGCCGTGAATTTACCCGTGCCATGGGGCAGAAGTTCAGCAGCTATTTGTTGGGCATACGCATGGAGCATGCCAAATCGCTGATGCGCGCAGATCGCTCGCTTCACAGCTATGAGATTGCTGAGAAAGTTGGTTTGGGCGATAACCCCCACTATTTCAGCCAGCTGTTCCGTAAATATACCGGTACAACGCCTAAAGACTACCGCCGTTTTCTGGATGAACAGCCGGGCAGGCCGGAGTAAGGGATAACCGCGCCTTTCCCAAAAAGCATATCAGGATCCGTTCAGGCGGGGCCAAAGTATGGCGCGCTCTTTCTTTGGCCTTTTGGGGGCGCCGGGCAAAAAGGCAAGACAAAAACCCGAAAAAACGTACAAAAAAATCAGAAATATGAATTAAGTTTTAGGGAAATCACCGCTATAATATGGATATCGCGAATAGAGATGAGCCAAACGCATCTTCCGCGAGCGGGCTGTGTTTCCGCTCATCCCTATATCACAAATCATACGGAGGTGCTCTCTAAAGTGAAGAAGAAAATAATCGCTACCCTGTGCGCCGCGTTGATGCTTTCCGGCGTCATTACCGGCTGCAGCGGTTCTGCCTCCAGCGGCTCACAGGCCGCTGCCAGTACCGGCACCAGCGCCAACACCGCATCCGGCGCCGAAGGCAAGACCACCCTGAACGTTCTGTGGTGGGGTTCTCAGACGCGCCATGAAATGACGACTGAGATGCTGGAAAAATTTGAGGAGCTGAATCCCGACATCGACGTGGTCATGGACTACTCCGACTGGGACGGCTACTGGACCAAGCTTCCCGCTCAGGTTGCAGGCGGTCAGACGCCCGACGTGTTCCAGATGGACTACGCCAAGCTGGCGGAATATGTAGAAAACGGCGTTACCGCCGATTTGAGCAGCTATATTGCCGACGGCAGCCTGGATATGAGCAACGTAGAGCAGAATATTCTGGACTCCGGCACAGTGGACGGCAAAGTCTACGCGATCTCTACTGGTACGAATGCGCCTGTTATGCTGTATCGCAAGGACATTTTGGATGAGTTGGGCTTGAGCTTGCCGATGAATCCCACAATGTCCGAGTATATCGAGGTTTCCAAGAAAGTCTACGAGGCCACCGGCCTGCGCGACACGTTCGTGACGAGCTGCTCTGCCGATAACCTGCGCTTTATCGTGCGCAACTATGGCCTGAACCTTTACAACGAAGATGCCTCCGCGCTGGGCTTTGACGATCCAAAGTATGTCGTGGATATGTGGGAGCTGGCCGTACAGTCTCAAGAGGAAGGCTGGGGCTTGATGATCGGCGAAGAGACTGCTACCACCGCCTTTGATTCCATGGTATCGGATTCCTGGAGCCGCTATCAGAACTCCAACGAGCTGCAGGCGTACCGCGATGCCACAGGTAAGGATATCAGCATGGTCATGATTCCCAACCGCGACGACGCCACCGCTTCTGCTACTTACCTTAAACCCGCCATGTTCTGGTGCGTGGGCGCCGACAGCGACGTGAAAGATGCCGCGATCCGCTTTATCAACTTCTTTGCCAACAATGAAGCCTGCTACGACATTGTCGGCATCGAGCGCGCGGTTCCCATTTCCTCCAAGATGCGCGAATATGTTGCTCCTACGCTGGATGACGTCAGCGAGGAAGTTGTTGAGTTCATCGACTATGTCAGCCAGCCGGAGATGGCTTCCCCGCTGATGAATCCCGATCCTGCGGCGCACAGCAAAGTCTCCGATCTACTGACTCAGTACTCCGATCAGGTCCGCTACGGCGAGATCACCGATCTGGAAACGGCTGCCCAGCAGTTCATGGATGAAGCAAACGCGATTCTGGCTGCGGAATAAACGGCCTTTACAAGGCCAAAGGCGTCTGAGCCGCATCATCCAGGTCCGGCGTTCTCCATAAGGCCGGACCGGTATACAAAGATACGATGCTCTATCGCGCCGAAGGGAGCTCCTTCGGCGCGTTTCTTAAAGTCTCCCCAAAATCTGTGAAAGGAGCCGTTGTCATGACGAAAAACACCGGTCTCAAACACAAATGCGGCACTTTGCTGGATCGGGACAATGTGGCGGGGTACGTGTTTATCCTTCCTTTTATCATCGGTCTCGTCGTATTTACCGCCATTCCGTTCTTTACCTCGCTGTATCTGGCATTTACGAAGTACAACGTCTTGTCCGACCCCAAATGGGTGGGACTTGCAAACTTCAAAGAGATGTTTTTTGAGGACGAGCTGTTCTGGACCTCTTTTAAGGTAACCTTCAAGTTTGCCCTCATCCAAGTACCTGTCAAACTGACGGTTGCCCTGCTTGTAGCCATGGTCCTGGCCCGTGCGACCCGCGTGACCAGTTTCTACCGCGCGGCGTTCTATATCCCCTCGCTGATGGGCGGCAGCGTTGCCATCGCTCTGCTGTGGAAGCAGCTGTTTTCACCCAAGGGAGTCATCAATCAAATTTTGGGCTTCTTCGGCCTTTCGGATGATACGGCATGGCTTGGCAATCCCAAAACCGCGCTGGGAACGCTCATTGCGCTGGGCGTCTGGCAGTTCGGTTCTTCGATGCTGATTTTTCTGGCGGCCATTAAAAACATCCCGTCAAGCTATTATGAAGCCGCCATCGTGGACGGCGCCGGCCCTGTGCGCCGATTCTTTTCCATTACGCTTCCTCTGCTGACCCCCATTATCTTCTTCAACCTCATCAACCAGGTGATCGGCGCTTTCCAGGCGTTCAACTCCAGCTACCTGATCACCAAGGGCAAACCGCTGAACACCACGCTGTATTATGGAGTTCATCTGTACAACAAAGCCTTTAATCAGTTCGAGATGGGCTACGGAAGCGCCATGGCTTGGTTCATGCTGCTGATCATCGCTTTCTTTACGGCTCTGATTTTCCGCTCCTCCAGCGCCTGGGTTTATTATGAATCGGAAGGAAGGTAAAACAGAGATGATCAAATCTATCACACATAGCTTTTCCGCACAGCGCAAGCTCGGCACCTTTTTTTACCACGCTCTGATGATCGTCGTCAGCTTCCTGATGCTGTACCCGGTTCTGTGGCTGGTGGCCTCTTCTTTTAAACCCAACGGTGACATTTTTTCCACCGCTACGTCATTGTTCCCCGAAAACTTTACACTGGAGCATTATATCAACGGCTGGAAAGGCTTCGGAGGTTATACGTTCACAACTTTTTTCTCAAATTCACTTTTGGTAGCGCTTCTGTCTGCCGTGGGCATGATGGCTTCCTCCGCGCTTGTCGCTTTCGGCCTTGCGCGTATCAAATTCAAGGGCCGCAATATCTGGTTCGTGCTGATGGTCGTCACCATGATGCTGCCCGGCCAGGTTATGATGATCCCGCGCTTTGTGCTGTTCAACAGCATGGGCTGGGTGGGTACCTATCTTCCCATGATCGTTCCCTCCTTCTTTGCCAGCGGGTTCAATATCTTCCTCATCATGCAGTTCATTCGCGGCATTCCCCGTGATATGGACGAAGCGGCCAAAATCGACGGATGCAGCTGGTACGGTGTATTTTTCCGTATCATTGTCCCCATGATCGTGCCTTCGCTGGTAACGGTTGCCGTGCTGACCTTCATGTCCAGCTGGGAGGATTTCATGGGCGCTCTGCTTTACCTGAACAAACCGGAAACCTACACCGTCGCATATGCGCTGAAGATGTTCAACGACAGCTCCATGTCGGATTACGGCGCTACCTTTGCCATGTCCGCCGCCTCGCTGGTGCCGATACTGGTCCTCTTCTTCTTCTTCCAGAAAAATCTGGTGGAAGGCATCTCCATCCAAGGCCTGAAAGGCTGATTCTCATCAACGATAGACAAGGAGGCACATTTTATGCCTTGTATTGACCGGCTCCCTGCAATCCCTCTGCTGGCGTCCGACCCATACCTTTCCATTTGGATGCCCGCAGACACCATGACCCAAACAGACGCCTGCCACTGGAGCGGCCCCGCAAAGCCGATTCGCGGCGTGCTGACCGTAGACGGCGTGGCCTGCCGGTTTCTCGGTGCGGGCCCCGAGCCCGAGGCCGGCCTGACTGAGTTAAAGGTGACAGCCACCCGTACCTGTTTTACCAGTGAATTTGCCGGCGTGCGGCTTGAGACCTGTTTTGCTTCGCCGGCTCTTCCGCAGGATCTGGATCTGCTCAGCATGCCCGTCACCCTGGTGACGCTGTCCGCAGTTTCTCTGGATGGCGCAGAGCATGACGTTCGTGTGAAACTGCATCTGTCCGACCGGCTGTGCTATGATGGAGATATCCGCCCCGCCATGTCCGGCGCGTCTTTTGTTCTCAACGGCAAAAATACCGCCTGGTGCGGGCAGACTACCCAGAAGCCGCTGAGCCACTCCGCCGACCATTCGACCATCGACTGGGGCTATCTGTACCTGAGCGCCGACGGCGAGACCACGCTTGTGGGCGACGGCCTGCAGACCTGCTGTTCTCTCTCAGCGGGCGGCCCTGCCGCGCAGCTCATCATCGCCTACGATGACATCGCCTCTATCAACTATTTCGGCGATCTGTGCAAGCCCTGGTACCGCCGGGATGGCCGGCAGATCACCGATGCGATCCGTTGTGTGCAGGAACATTTTGACACGATCCTGAACGACTGCACCCGGCTGGACGCGCGGCTGGCAGAGGATGCCCGCAGCGCGGCGGGCGAGGACTACGAGCGGCTCGTCAACGCTGCGTGGCGCCACACCTTTGCCGCCCACAAGCTGATTGCCACGCCGGCGGGCGAGATGGCGTTTCTCTCCAAGGAGAACGACTCCAACGGCTGCATCGGCACCGTGGATGTGAGCTATCCTTCCATCCCGATTTTTCTGAAGTATTGCCCGGAGCTGGTCAACGCTCTGTGCCGGCCCGTGTTGGAATTTGCCTCTATGCCGGTGTGGACCGAGGATTTTGCCCCCCACGATGTGGGCCGCTATCCTCTGGCCACCGGCCAGGTCTATGCCGCCCGCAGGCACGTCGGTCAGGGGGAGTGCTATCCGCCCTACTACCTCTATCCCGCCGGGACCGATGTGTGGGACGTCCGCTATCAGATGCCGGTGGAAGAATGCGGCAATATGCTCATCATGCTGGAGGCAGGCCGCGCCTTTGGCGCAGACCCCGCGCTGGCCAAGCAGTATCGCTCCCTGCTGGACACCTGGGTGCAGTACCTTGTAAAATACGGGGAGGACCCCGACGAACAGCTTTGCACCGATGACTTTGCCGGGCATCTGGCCCACAACGTGAACCTGGCCGCCAAGGCCATCATCGGCGTGGCCTGCTATGCCCGCCTGACCGGCGAGGAGTCCTATGCGAAACAGGCTAAGACCATGGCGGAGCATCTGCTGGAGAAAATCGGCGACAAGGGCAATACGCCTCTGACGCTGGACGGCCAGGGCTGGAGCATGAAATACAACCTGCTGTGGGATAAGGTGCTGGGTCTCGGCCTAATGCCGGAGAGTTTTTACGCGGCGGAGACTGCCAGCTACCTGCCCCGCATCAACACCTACGGTCTGCCGCTGGATTCCCGCGCCGATTATACCAAGTCGGACTGGATCTGCTGGACGGCCCGCATGGCGGACGACGCGGCCGTTCGCACCGCATTGATCGCGCCCATTGCGAAGGAACTGCGGGAAACCACATCCCGCGTCCCCTTCTCCGATTGGTACGACACCAAAACCGGACGCTATGTGGCCTTTATCGCCCGCAGCGTACAGGGCGGCATCTTTGCACTGATGCTGTGAAATCCATAAAAAGCAGCCGCCGCACAGAACAGCTGTTCTGTGCGGCGGCGTCTTAAACGTTTGAAGCCTTAAGGGCGGGGACCGAGAGGAAACAGCTCCCCCCTTCCCCGCAAAATGCAAAGGAGATGCTATAAAATGGAACTGCATCTGCCCCCGAAGCCCACCCCCACAGTATTGCCGGGAGAATTTCGGTTTGCTGCGGCCGGATTGGCCCATGGACATATTTACGGCATGGTGAACGGCCTGCTGGACGCCGGAGCGGAGCTGGTGGGCGTGTGGGATGAGGACTTGAAGAAAGTTTCCGCATTCCAAAGTGCCTTTCCGCAGGCTCATGCTGCATCCTGTCTGGATGAGCTGCTGGATGCCCACGACATTTCCCTGATCGTCAGCGCCGCGGTTCCCAGCGAACGTTGTCCGCTGGGGCTTCGCGTCATGGCGGCAGGCAAGGACTACTTTGTTGACAAAGCCCCCATGACCACGCCGGACCAGCTGGCCGCAGCCCGGCGTGCCGTGGTGGAAACCGGCCGGAAATATATGGTCTATTATTCCGAACGACTGCACAACGAGGCTGCAACGCTTGCCGATGAGCTGATTCGCCGGGGCGAGATTGGACGTGTTCTGCATATGGAGGGCTTTGGCCCCCACCGGCTGGGAAACGCCCGGCCGGATTGGTTCTACCAAAAGGCCTGTTGTGGAGGCATTCTTTGTGATATCGGAAGCCACCAATTGGAACAGTTCCTCTATTTTACCGGAGCGGAAGATGCTGATATCACCTTTTCCCGCAAAGCCAACTACGCCCATCCCGGCCACCCGGAGTTCGAAGATTTCGGCGAATGTACAGCTGCCGCCTCCAACGGCGCGACCGGCTACTTCCGGGTAGACTGGTTCACACCGGACGGTTTGCGCAATTGGGGAGATGGACGCACCTTCATCTTGGGCACTGACGGTTATATTGAACTGCGCAAATATATTGATCTGGCCGCTGACAAAAAGCAGGAAAACATGGTTTATTGGGCCAACCGGAAGGGAGAATTTCGGTTTGATGCCACCGGACAGGTGGGGTTTCCCTTTTTCACCCGGTTGATCCGGGACTGTATCGACAGGACCGAGACCGCCATGACACAGAAGCATGCTTTCAAGGCCGCCGAACTTTGCCTAAAGGCACAGGCTCTGGCTGACGAAGAAATATAAGGCAATACCGCACAATTCTAAGTGTCGAATCGCGCCGGCAGATTTTTGTGACAGCTGCCGGAAAATCTGCAAGCGAGACGACCCTTAAGGCATCAGCCGTGAATTGTGCGGTGTTGCCATAATGCAAAAGCAAGGGCCGCCCTTCTAATTCCAGAAAGGCGGCCCGTTTTTTATTGCGGATATCCCTCTTGCCTCCGCGGACAGGGGACAGCTCACGAAGCCGAAAAAGAGCCGCATGCGGTTTCCCGTATTTTACTCGGTTTCAACAATCAGCTTTCCGTCCGGCGTGAAATGCGCGGGAGAGATAAATGCGATACGGTCCCGGCCGGTTGCCCTGGTCCGTCCGTGATAGCAAATCATCAGGGTACCATCCGTAGTGCGGAACATACAGCTGTGTCCGGTGCCCGTAACATGACGGCTCCGTTCCAGAATAGGGTTTTCTTCCGCTTTGGCATACGGGCCTAATGGGTGCGCTGAAGTAGCATAGCCCACTGCATAATCCGGCCCTGCAAAAAAATTGCCGGAATAGGTCATGTAATACCGGCCTTCATGCCTCATCAGATAAGAACCCTCATTCCAGCGCCGGCCGGTAGCCGCCGCGCTGCGTCCCTCCCATTCCTGCTCGGGGCGCAGCAGCAAAACAGGCTCTCCCTTCACACCGGAAAAATCCGAAGCCAGCTCAACACCATAGATCCAACTCTCCTCCAGGCCGTCGACCTTGTGCTCGTAGCAGCAGCGGGAGTAATACAAATAATATCGCCCATCTTCGGCGAATACGTTCGCGTCAATGATAGGGTAGCCGGGGTCAAAAATCGGATGGTCGGAAATATCCGTAAAGGGGCCGGACGGGGTGCTGGCCCGCGCCACGCCGATGCGGAAGTTTTCCAAAGCGCCGGTGGGGTTTACTTTCCAGTCTGCGCTGTAAAACAGATAGTATATGCCGTCAATCTCATAGCATTCCGGTGCCCAGAAGCATCCCACGCCCCAGCGGGAGGTTTCTTTGCCCAGAGCGGTGCCGCAACGCTCCCAGAGCTGCAGATCTTCGGAAGTGTAGATAGGAAAACCGCTGCCGTCCTCGCTCGTACAGTAGAGGTAATAGCGCCCATCCGCAGCGCACAGAATGAATGGGTCGGCGGCCGGGAACGGCAGTCGAATTGTTTTTTGCATATCGGATTCTCCTCGTTGCCCTAAAAAATCATTTCCAATGTTCCCATGCCTTCGGCGGCCCTGCCCATTATAACGCCGCTGCTGTCTTTCCGGCGGAAGACGGCTCGGCGTTTGCTCTGCTGGCTCTGGCAGCATCTTCTGTCGATAAAAAACGGCTCTGTTTGTCGGCCCAAATAGGAGCGCTGGATATGGAATTCTATGTTCGGAAAGATCATGAGCTATTTTTCCGATTTTGATTGTATCATGTAAAATACCGCAAAAACAATTCAAAAAACCTATATAGAAAAATTGTCTTTTCCATGCTTCGACTCAGCCTTATTCGAAAAGTGCCAACATACCCGATCTGTGGGGCCTTTTCCGCCATGCTTTGCTTATTTTCATAACCTATGTTCAATATTCCTGCGCCAAATCTTTGTTTTGCGCAAAACTCCCTTGCTGTTTCGCATGCCGTTAATTTTCCCTGGCTTAAACAGACTCTTGATTTCGAAAATAGCCGCAAATTGTTTTCAGGCCATTTGGGCCACTCTCCCGGCTGTGGCTGGCGCGATAAATTTTATTGCGGAGCAATAAAAAATTCAGAATGGGTTTCCCCCGGTTTATGAGAATCTATTCGGTACTCCCCAACATCTTTGGCGGCCAATCGGTCGATCAGTTTGGCCTGACAGCAACCGCTGTGTATCGGTTCCCTTCGTGTCCTGCAGCTGCACTTCCCCTCATTTTTCAAACGCAAAAATCCATTCGTCTCTTTGCCTGCAAGACAACAATGCAGACAGAGCGTTTGACGGTGCTTTCCTCCCCGGCTATTCCGTATCGGTTCGCTGCAACTTCGCTATAGCTCAAAAAACAGTCTTACCCGATTCCGCTTACAGATGCGGGCCGGGTTTTGGTAATTGTTCAGCGTTTTTTCCGTTCCGCCCGCACACACTGAAATATAGCTTCGCACCGGGCAGGAAAAACAGACAGGCCAATAGTCCCAGCTGTGCTGCCTGCCCTGCCAGAAACAGCGCCGCATAGGCTGCCGGGCCTCCTCCGTAAGAAAAATATTCCAGCAGCGCGGGCACCGTCTGCACAGCCGACACCGCCATGGCGAGCATGGCAAGCCCCGCAAGCGCACGCATGCCGGAAAGAATAAACGCGGCTACCAGAACACTGACGGCGAGCCCCACCGCTCCGCTGATCCAAAAATCCGCGTTCTGCGGGCCTGCCAGCAGCGCCGCGGGCATCAGCAGCGCGCGCACCGCCAGCCACGCGCCCAGCAGTACAAGCACCTGGCGTTTTGCCATTGCAAGCGCCGGGTCGCGGCGCGCCGGCCGCGGCAGGGCCGCGGCCTCCTCCCGTTCTGCATCAAAGGCCTGTCTGGGTTTCATTTTCTTTCGCTCCCCCCGGTATTTGCTTGTCGCACTTTACCGGCGCGGCCGCACAGGCCGCACCTTGCCCGTTATTGTCCCGGCTCGATCTCTCCCGCCTTCTGCAGCGTCCATTTTGCGACACCCGGGCCCACAAGCTCATAGATCAGCGTACCGCACAGCACCACGGCGCGCACGACCTCGGCATATTGCGGTACGACCTGCTGCGCCACCACGGTAAGGCCAATGGCAACGCCCGCCTGCGGTATGAGCGCCGGGCCAAGCCAGCGGCGCACATTGTGGTCCGCCTTCATAACGGTGGCGCCAAACCATGCGCCCGCCATTTTTCCCATCACGCGCAGCACCACATAGATCACGCCCACAACGCCGATGGACGGCAATATCGCCAAATTCAGCCCCGCGCCGGAAAGCACAAAAAACATCATAAAAACAGGCGGCGTCACATGATCGCATAAGGACATGACCTCGCTCGAGTTTTTGCACAAATTGGCGAACACTGCCCCCATGGCCATGGTCGTCAGCAGCGCCGAGATATTCAGCGCGTTGGCCACAGCGCTCGTCACCAGCACAAAAGCGATGGCCAGCACCATGCGGTTTGACTGTACCTTAAAGAACCGAAGCATCACAGTGAACAGCACGCCCAGCAGCGCGCCGCCCAGCAGCGCCTCGGCAATCTCCAGCACGGGCTTCAAGATGCTCAGCACCAGCGAAACGTCCGCCGTGCTGGTCAGCGTCTGCGCCACGGCCACAGCAATGCCGAATGCAATGAGCGCCGTAGCGTCGTCGATGGCGACAACACTGAGCAGCGTTTCGGTAACGGGCCCTTTGGCCCTGTACTGCTTGATGACCATAATGGTGGCTGCAGGCGCGGTAGCCGCCGCAATAGCGCCCAACACCAATGAAAACGGCAGCGTCTGCCCGCTGAGAACCAGCCCCAGCGTCACGAACAAAACAGCCACAAAGCTCTCAAATATGGCAATGACGATGGGCGTCATGCCCACACGCTTGAAATAGCTGAGCTTGAACTCACTGCCGATGGAAAATGCGATAAAGCCCAGCGCCACGTCCGATACGAGCGAAAGCCCGGCCACCGCGTCCGCCGAAAGCAGGCCCAGCACTGACGGCCCTATGATGAGCCCGCCGATGAGATAGCCCGTCACGTCCGGCAGTTTGAAATAGCGAATAATCTTTGCGAAGATCAAGCCGCAGAACAGCAGGATCGCAAAGTTAAAAAGCGTACCCAATTCCATTGTCTCTCACACCATAACGTCCGCAGGGGCTGCCCTTACTGGATGCCTTTCACAAAATCCACCGGCAGCGTAAACGCGATGCCGCTGTTGGGGGTATTGAAGCTGCCCGCCACCTCTTCCACGGCGGCAACGGCACGCTCCACATCCTCGTCTTTCAACACCATAAATACCGTCCGGTTCTCCTCACGGTCCGGCTCCATCATGGCCCGCAGCGAACCCAGAAACGAACCGTCGCAGTATTTGTCCAACGTCATGGCCATACCCCGGCTGGAGAGCACAGTCGCTCCGCGCAGGCCTGCATGCTCCAGCTTATTCAGTGCAGGCTCCAGCTTTTCTACCCGGTTCAGCACAAAAATCAGCATTTTCATATTCCCGGTCTGACCCCTTCCGATTCTTTATCCCTGTTTCCATCTATCAGTATAGCACTCTGCCGCACAAAAAAAAAGGGCTGCGGCGCGTACAGGCGCAAAAACAGCGCGCCGCAAGTCAAATTTTTGTATGCGGCGCGCCTGTTTTTTGATGCCGTGTCCTATTTGATATAAATGTGGCGCGGCAGGCCGTCCACATAAATAGGGGTAAGCTCCGCCTGAATGAGCGGCCGCATATATGCCAGAAATTCCTGTGTCACACCTACGCCGTCCGGTGTGATCCACTCGCCCGGAACCTTTTTTTCAAAATTCGCGATGGTATGGATATCGTGCAGCTCGGTGGTGCACTGGTACGGGTCGTTGGAAAGGCGGCGCAGGCCCACCATCTCGCCGCTGTGCCCCTCGAAAGCAGCCTTGGCCGCCGCGCCGCCCACCTGGAACGCCTCGGTGATGTCCACACGGCTGGCCATGTGGCTGCTGCACCGCTGCAGGGTGGAAAGCTCGATGGCGCGTGCCTTGCAGCCCAGCTCCCGCACGGCTTTGTTCGCCAGAAAGCGCGCCGCGCCCGTCAGCGTTTTGTGCCCGAACGCATCCACCGGGCCAAGCTCTTCCGTCAGCTCGCATACATAACGGCCGTCGTGTACGCGCACGCCCTCAGACACCGCGATGACCACGCCTGCCTTGGCGCGCTGCAGGACGTCCAGCCGCTCGATGAAATGGTCGATGTCAAAGGCCACCTCCGGCAGGCAGATCATATCCACGCCTTCGCAGTCCTCCGCTTTGGCCAATGCCGCCGCACCCGTCAGCCAGCCCGCATTACGCCCCATCACCTCAACAATCGTGACGTTGCGCGTGCCGTATACCAGGCTGTCGCGGGTGATCTCCTTCATAATAGCGCCGATGTACTTGGCCGCGGAGCCGTAGCCCGGCGTGTGGTCGGTGTTCATCAAGTCGTTGTCGATGGTCTTGGGCACGCCCATGAACTTGATGTCGCTGCCTGTCATGCAGGCATAGTCCGAAAGCTTGGAGATGGTGTCCATGCTGTCATTGCCGCCAATATAGAAAAAGTAGCCCACATCCAGCTTTTTCAAAATACCAAACAGCTTTTCATACAAAGCCGGGTCCTCTGCCGGGACGGGCAGCTTGTACCGGCACGAGCCCAGGTATGAGGCGGGCGTGCGCTTGAGGATCTCAATGTCCAGATTATCCCGCAGCGTGTCCGAAAGGTCCACCACCTGTTCTTCCAGCAGGCCCTTCACACCGTACCGCATGCCGTAAACATGCTGTGCACCGCGGCTTTTCGCCGCCTGGAACACACCCACCAAACTTGAATTGATAACCGCGGTGGGGCCGCCGCTCTGCCCGACGATCGCATTTCTACCCATTTTTTCCACTCCTTTGCGTTCCGCGCCCGGCCGGCATTTTCCGGCAAAGCGCGCCCTTGTCGCGGACGCACGGCACGCCCGCCCTGTTTTTTTACGTGTTCCAGTATAGCATGTTTTTCTCCCTGCCGCGAGTGCGCACGCCAAAAAATACACGCTTGTTACAAATTTGATAACGATTTGACATCGTTCCGACGCAATATCTGCGGCTTGTACGCCGTATATAGAGTAGCAGAACCTGACACAGAAAGGAAGGGAACTCGATGAAAAAGACGTTGTTCAGTATTCTTTTTTCACTGGCGCTCGCCGCCTCTCTGGCGGGATGCGGAGGCGCGGCCAGCAGCACGGCCGCGGCCCGTGCTTCTTATTCCTCGATGGACAGCGCGCCCCAGGCATATGCCGCGGATGCAGGCGGAACCGCCGCCGAAGCGGCCGGGACCTCGGACCCGTCCGACGCCGTGCAGAACAGCGCGGATCTGCTGCCCCAGGACGGGCGGAAGATCATCCTGAACGCCACGCTCTCCATCGAAGCGCTGGACTTCAACGCCACCTGTACGGCGCTGGCGCGGGCCGCCCAGTCCTGCGGCGGATATGTCTCCTCCACCAACATCGATACGCCCGCTTACGAGGGTGCATACCGCACCGCATATTATCAGTTCCGCATCCCGGCAGAGCAATACAGCGTCTTTCTGGAGGGCGCCGGCAGCGCCGGCAACCTGGTGAGCAAGCAGGAATCCACCCAGGATGTGACCAGCGCTTATGTGGATGTGGAGGCCCGCCTGAAAAGCCTGAAGCTGCAGGAGGAGCGCCTGTACGCGATGATGGAGCAGGCCGGTGATCTGGAAACGCTGCTCGCCATCCAGAACCAGCTCACAGAAGTGCAGTACCAGATCGAGAGCTATACCGCCCAGCAGCGCACCTATGACGATCTGATTTCTTATTCTACCGTAGATGTAACGGTAGAGGAGGTAAAGCAGATCACCGAAAAAACCGAGACGTTCGGCGACCGCGTATCCGACGCCTTCCGCCGCAGCTGGCGCGACTTCGGCTACGGTGCACAGGACTTTGCCGTGGGCTTTGTCGCTGCGCTGCCCACGCTGCTGGTGTTGGCCGTACTGGCCGCAGTGGCCGTGACGGCCGCACGCGCGGCCGTCCGCCTTCATAAAAAAAGGCTGGCCGGCCGCCCGGCTCCTGCACCCCGCACGCCCGCCGACTATGCGCCGCAGAACGGCAATGAGGCTGAAACAGGCAAAGACGCTCCGCCGTCCACACCGCCCAAATACAAATAAACGTACAAAAGTACACCGGGAGGGCAGTTCCATGAAACGCACGACATTCGCTGCAGCTTGTGTGCTTTGCCCTGCTTTGCTGCTGGCTGCATGCGCGCCGCAAGGCGCGGCTTCCGCCTCCGCATTCGGCGACAGGCCTCCCATGGACGAAAGCATTTCCGCCTCCAGCGCCGACGCTCTGCCTGCGGAAGACGGGTCGATCCTGCTGGCGGAGGGTGCCGTGACGCTGATGCTGTCCGCCGAAAACCTTCCGCCGCCTGGGGAAGCTTCTTCCGATGCGTCCGGCCTTGCGGAAAGAGACAGCTCTATCTCCTACACCATCACCAACACCAGCGGGCTGGAGCTGGGCGTCATACTCATTCCCCGCCTGGAACGCTGGACGGATGGCGGCTGGGAGGCTGTCCCCTGCGATGCCGTCTTCTGCGGAACAGCCGATCCGCTCGAAACAGAACGTTCCGGCCGCTTTCCGTTGGAGTGGTACCCGGCGCTTACTCCCGGCACATACCGCCTGGGTCTCCAGCTGGAGGATTATGGCCGGGGCTGCCTGCCGGAGGACGCTTGGGTGACCGCCTGCTTCACCCTCACGGAAAATACTGTCGAGCCTTCGCAGATGTGCGCATATCCACGGACTTCGGGGGAATCCTAACTGTGGAGGCGAAATATTACTATGAGTATATTAAGCAGTTTATATCACGGAGAAGTCCACAACAAACCCAACGATGTGCACAACACTCCCGAAAAAAGCACGGGGCATACGGACGGCAGCGCTGTGCTGCCCGCTCACGCCCAGCGGCGCATGCAAGCGCTGCGGGACGGCAACCTTCGTCCGCCGCTGTACTACACGCAGCAGGAGCAGACGCCCTGCGCCAACGGCGTGTGGGAATCTCCGCACACGGTGGCCAGCAAGCTGGAAAGCAAGGAAGAATTCCCCCAGGGATAATGCAAAAAGGCTCCGTTTGGAGCCCTCTCCGTAAAGAAGTAATCAATCCCACATCTGCATAGATGACGAGCATCGGATTTTGTCCCTAAAAATTCACAGAAAAGCACCATCTAAAGTAAATTCTTTAGATGGTGCTTTTTGCGCCCGCGCAAGGAGGACAGTTATAAACTGAAATACACTTTTTATATCTGATTTATGATAAAATCTACATTTTCTTCAACGGGTTTTGTTCCGTCAATTCTTAGGATAGGACAACTTAATAGCTGTATCCATTCTTCAACCGTACTCTCTGGTCTGGATGTAACAAACTCAAAAAACTTTTCTTCCTGTTCATGCAAATCTCCACCTGGCAGCATTCTATTGCCAAACTTCTGAAAAGAGCGCTTTTTAACCCGTTGCACCCGAATGTCCTTTGGAGTATCAATCAATACAGCATACTGAAAAAAGGGATAAATCGCTTCTCCATAATCTCCTTTTACAGCAGCAAAAACAAAATTTTCATGTACCTTAATCGCATGAAAAAGCATTTTTTCAGCCTCCTCACGCGTGCGTGGAGAAGCATAGATATAATTTGGGTCTGTCTTAGGGAAAAACAGATCTTCATTATCTATAAAATAAAAATCCAATTTCTCAGCAAGCGCTTTTCCCAATGTACTCTTTCCAGCACCGTTTAATCCGCATATCACAATTCCTGTTCCCACAAAACCCACCGTTAACCCGATTTTCTGTTTCGCCCCACTTCTATGGCCCTTCATTTTCTGCCGTCGCTCCGTTTGGCTTACGGCCCGACGGCGTTATGCTTCGTCCCTGCACCAGGCGATAAGCGGGGCAAGCGCGGCCCTGTCTGTAAAGTCCACCGGCCTGTCATATGCGGCCAGCAGCCCTTTTTCTTCCGTACTGCGCTCGCTCTCCGGTTTTTTCAGCAGCATTTTTTTCAGCATTGCCATCATCGCCTTGTGTACAGGCCTCATATTCCGGTAATCCATCCCGCCGCGCAGGTGGAAAAAGCAGATATTCTCCAGCATTTCCGGCGTAAAGGCCCGGGCCGCATCCTGCATGATCTTTTTCACATTTTCCGGGTCGCTCGGGTCCGACAGCCCCACTGTAAACATTGCCAGACGTTTCCCCTGCAATGCGCCATACAGCTTTGCCATACGCGCAGCGCCGGCAATGCTCCCCGCATACAGGCCGCCGCCAAATATCACGCATTCATAGTTCTGCACAAGGCGCGCGTCCGCCTGCCTTTCCTCCGCAGCATCGGCATCCAGCGCCTGTGCCAGCCATTGAGCATACCGGCGTGTACTGCCATAATGGGAACGGTATACCACCAGCGTTTTCATTCCAACCCCTCCTCCACCGTTTGCATCTTCTCCAGGTTTTGCAGCATACGGGCCAGCACTCCGGCAGCCTGTTCAGCCTCGTCTGCACGGATGCCTGTATACAGCGCCCGCATAAATTCCTGCTGGCGTGCGCCGTATTTTTCCGGCAGCTCCGCGCACTTTGGGGTTCGGTGCACGCGGTTCTTGCGTGCGTCCCGCCCGTCCTGCGCCAGAGCCACATATCCCTTTTGCTGCAGCTTCAAAACCAGCTGCTTCACGTTTTGATGCGAACTTCCCACACCGCGCGCCAGCTCGCCCAGTGTTGGCGGAGCTGAAAAGTTCTCCAGCACCGCCAGCACAAACCACTGCTTTGTCGTGATCTCATCGTAAAACCGGTCCCCGGCGGCTTGCAGGCGGTTTCCCATTGCCAGCAGCGAGCCAAAAAGCACATAGGGTGCGGGATAATTTTTCAGCTCCATGCAAAGTCTCCTTCTGAATTTATATAACATATTACATTTTTATGTAATATATTACACAAATAAAAAATTGTCAAGTTCCGCGCGATTTGTGCTATACTATGGACAGAGAGGTGATTTGTATGCCGTTCATTCTGACGGAAAACCGTATTGCATATGTGCAGGAGGGCCAGCTGCTGGCAGAGGCCACTTTTCCTGAATTCGCGCCGGGCGTTGTAAACATTGACCACACCTTCGTCGACGAAGCGCTGCGCGGGCAGGGTGTTGCCGCACAGATGATGGAACGCATCGCCCGCTCTTTGCGCGAAACGGGCCGCAAAGCCATCCCCACCTGCAGCTATGCAAAAAAATGGTTCGGCCAGCATCCGGAATATGCCGACGTGCTTCGCTGAACGCTCATACCCAAAACGCGCCTTCCCTGAAACGGACATCCGCTTTGGGGAAAGCGCGTTTTCTGTTTTATTTCTCCGGCAGCCGCTTCAGAGCGGCGCGAATATCCCGTTCCAGCAAAGAGGCCATGCTTTCGGAGTAACGGGAAAGGTCCGCGCACAGGAGCGCCTGTCTGGCTCGCGGAAAGCAGCCCGGGCAGGCTGCTGCAAACTGGGGCAGCCGTTGAACGCACCAGCGTGCAGCGGCCGCCTTTTCGTCTGTGATGTGGGCAAGATACCGCTCCAGCATCTCCATTACCTGCTCAGGGCCCGCCCACTGTGCGTTGCATGCCAGCAGGACCATGCCCCGCATGCGTACATAAGTGCGTTTATCGTCCAGCATTGCCGCAAAAGCATCCCAAAAGACACACACCGCGGCCGAAGCTTCACTTTCCGCCTCCAGCGTACACAGGGCTGCATATGCGGCGTCGTTGTTCTTCCCTGTCAGCTTTTTCACCTGCGCTGCAATTTGCTCATGCTCCATTCCGAAGCCTTCTCCTTTCTTTTTGCGGTCAGTACAGGCATAAGATCCATTTTTCCCAAAAACGGCGCAGCGGCCCGCTCTCTTTCTCCCGTCGGGCCGCGCATTGGCCGGCATATTCGGTCAGCGCCCCAAGCTCCTCCGGTGTCAGCACATGATTGCTGAACTTTGCTTTTTCCGCCAGTTCCCTCAGACGCGCGGGCGGCGGCGCAGCGCCCCGGCACAGCCGTTCCAGATAGACCCACGTGTCCAGCGCCGCCCGGCTGCGGGCAGGGCCCTGCATCCTGCGCGCCCTGCGCGCCAACACAAGGCGGCGGCGCAGCCATACGGCAGCCGCCAATGCGGGCAGCGCCAGCAGCCACAGCGCCTGCACCGGCAGCTGCCACGAATCCGCCCCCGCGGCCGCCGGCCCCGACGTGTCCGGCCGGGCCCCGCCCGGCTCCTCTTCGGAGCGTTCTGTTCCCGGCGCGCGGTCCGGGCCGTTCACCGCAGGGTCTGCTCCCTGTTCCTTTCGTCCTTCCGTTTCGGATGACGCAGTGTCGCGGGAGGAGGCATTGCTTTCCCCGTTCTCCGGCACGCCTTCACCGGAAAGCAATGCCTCCGGCAGCACACTGGTTTCGCGCGCAAAACCCGGCGTCGCTTCCAAAGGCAGCCAGCCGAAGCCGTCCAGATAATATTCCACCCATGCATGGGCGGCGCTGTCCGGCACATCGGCCCTGCCGCCCTGTACAACAGCGACATAACCGCTCACATACCGTGCCGGGATATCCAGCGCGCGCAGCATAACCGCTGCTGCCGAGGCAAAATGCACGCAGTAACCCTGGCGGGACTGCGTCAGAAAATGCAGCACAAAGTCTTCATCCCGCGGCTGGACAGGCGTATCCAGACTGTACCGGGCCGCACTTCCGATGTATTGCGCCACCTGCCGGGCTGTCTCTGCCGTGCCGCCGTCGGTGCGGATGCCCGCCCTCGCCGCCAGCGCCTGCATTGCCTGCGCCGTATCCGCGGGCAGCGCGGTATATTCCCGATAGACGGCCTCTCTATAAAAGCGCTCCGGCTGTTCCAGCTCCGGCAGCAGCGGCAGTTCCAAATAGATCCGTTGTTCCGTCCATTCCTGCTCATCCGGCGGTACGCCCGCCAGCCAATATTCGCCGTAAAATTCCGTTGTCCAGCTCTGCGTGTCCAAATCATGCGTCACACTGCCATCGGAAACATATGTCATCCCCGGCACAGCCAAAGGATAGTACGGCAGATAGCACAGATCCGTACCATCTCCGACGCTTGTCACCGTCATCTGCTCGCCTTCGCCGCCCAGCGCCCCCAGGTTCAGAGCGGGCAACTGCAGCGGGTGCGGCGCAGGCTCTGTGCCCTCCGCCGCAAGCTGCACCGCACCCAGGCTGCAATCCTTCCATGCACGGCCCGTATAATCACCGGCGGACGCGCCGCGCAGATAAAACACACCGTCAATTCCGCATTCCACCCGCAGCACTGTACGGCCTGTGTAAACACGGGGACCTGCTGTCTCCAGCCGCAGTCCGCCGCCGGAGGATGCACGCCACGGCAATGCAGACGGCGTATTTCCCTGCACCAGAGCGATCACGTCCCGTTGCATCCTGCCCGCCCAGGACGGCCGGATAAAGTCTCTGTCCGGCAGAAAAATCTGCAGCCCCAGCAGCAGCGCCAGAGCGGGCGCCAACAGGCCCCAGGTAACACGGCCGGCCTGCGCCGGGCTGGAGCGCCGCAGCGCATGTGTCAGCAGCAGCAGCGTCCAAAACAACAGGCACATCAGCTGCGGAACGGGCGCGGCAGCCTGCGTTACTACCAGCGGCAGGCAAAACGGCGGCACTGTCAGCGCGGCCGAAAACAAAGCCGAACGCTGCCACAGCAGAGCCGCGCCCAGCAACCCCGCCAAAATCGCCGCATAAGCACAAAAAAATATTGTCAGGGAACGGTTTTCCAACGTCATTGGCACATCGGAAAACCACACGGGGACCGCCGGAAAATATGCATGGTACGCCTGTGTGATATTCTGTGCAGTCAAAACCGCACCGCGCAGGGCGTTTTCCCCTGCGGACGCCAGGAGCGCCGCTCCCAGCAGCAGCGCAGGAAGGCGCAGCAGGCGCGCCGCACGCAGCGGCAGCGCCAAAAACCATACAACAGCCGGAACCGCCGCACAGCTCAGCGCTACCGCTCCGCGCCCAACCGGCAGGTCAAAGCCTGTGATAACGGCAAATACCGTTCCTCCCACGCCCAGCCACAACAACAAAAGGCTGGAAAGCGCGCTCCACAACGGCGCTTTTCTTGGAGCGTTGTGCCGGTCTGTCCTGCGCCAAAAGGGCGTCCCGGCTTTTCCGGCGCCGGCGTGCCCCGGGGCAAGGCGGGTATGCCGCCCCGCAGCAGAAAGCGAAATACCGGGCGCCTTTCGCCGTTTATCCCGCATCATCCGCCGCCTCCTTTTCCGCGCGCAGGGTATAGCTCCATTCCGCCTGCGGCGGCGCCCAACCCGGCGCCCAGCCGTCCGCACCGTCCGCCGGTTCAGCCAAAAGACGGTACAGCAGCGCATCCAACTGCCCGGCCTCATCCACCAGCGCCGTGTGCACCACGCCGTTTTCACCGGGCCACAACACAGTGTGAGACACTCCCTGCTGCGTCAGACGCGCGGACAACCAGCACAAATGCTCCAATACCCGGTCCAGCGCGTCAGGGCCGCCCCGCCTCTCCACCAGCAGAAGGGCGCGCGCCCGGCAGGGCACCAGCGCCTCCCGGACGATCATCTCCCCTGTTTTTGCCGTCAGCTTCCAGTGAACCGTGCGCATAGGGTCTCCCGGGCGGTAGGGCCGCAGCTCATGCTCCTCGGCATACGCGCCCACCCGGGGCTTCATCGGTCCGCCGGATACGGCCCCCGGCAGCGGCGGCTCCGGCGAAAGGGCAACGGGCCGCGGCCGCACGGTGACAATGACCGCGCCCGGCCTGCGCACAGGCAGGCGGAACAGGCCCAGATAATCATATACCCACGCACGCCGCACGCTGCACCGCAGTGCCGCGCAGTGCGCAGTGTCCAGATCCCATTCCGCAGGAGCCTCCCCGCGCAAGTGAAGCCACCGCGCACAGTCCTGGCCCGGATGCGTCCGGTCCTCCACCGAAATACGTACTTCCATACGCGCGGCAGGCATCCATCCCAGCATATATACCTGTAAAACACAGGTTTTTTCCCGCTCTACCGCCGCGGGCGCGTGCAGCACGATACCCGCTGTCAGCATCGCCGGAAGGCTTACCACAAGGGAAAACAAAGGCAGGCAGACGGCCAGCATCAGAACATACCATGCCAATTGGCCGAAATAAAAGCAATAAAACAGCACGGCCCCGCCCAGCGCCAACCCATAGACCGTGCGCGCCGCCCACACCCTCATTTGAGCTGCGGCGCGCTTATACTGCGCATCAGATCGTCCAGCAGCGCGTCCACATCCCTTGTCTGCGGCGCGGGGATCAACCGGTGTGCCACCGTACAGTGAAAGATGCGCCGCACATCCGCAGGCGTGACATAATCCGCGCCCCGGGCAAGCGCCGCGGCCTTTGCCATAGCGGCCACAGCCAGTGTGGCGCGCGGGCTCGCCCCCTGTACCAGTTCCGGCAAGGTCCTTGTTCCCGCCACGAGCCGTACAATATAGTCCAGTACTTCGTCGCTCACATAGACCTGGTCTGTCTGTGCGCGCAGCGCCGCCAGCCCGGCCTTGTCCAGAGCCTGCTGCACGCCATCCAGGGGATTGCCCTTCTGTTTCCGGCGCAGCATGCGCAGCTCATCCTGCGGTTCCGGGTATCCGAGGGACAACTTCACCATAAACCGGTCCATCTGGGAATCCGGCAAAAGCTGCGTCCCCGACGCTCCGGCGGGATTCTGTGTTGCAATAACGATAAAAGGGCGGGGCAGCGCATGCGTTACGCCGTCCACGGTCACTTGCCCCTCCTCCATGGCCTCCAACAGTGCGGCCTGTGTGCGGCTGGTCGCACGGTTCAGCTCATCGGCCAGGAACAGGTTGCACAGCACGGCGCCGGGCTGGTATTCCATTTTCCCCACAGCTTTGTTGTAAAGAGAGAAACCCGTCACATCTGAGGGCAGCACGTCCGGCGTGAACTGCATACGGTTATAGCGCAGGCCCAGCGCCTTGGAAAAAGCCAGCGCCATCGTTGTCTTACCTACGCCCGGCACATCCTCCAGCAAAATATGGCCGCCCGCAAGGATGGCCAGCACCGCACGCAGCAGCACCGCATCCTTACCCACCACAGCCTTTTTTACTTCGTCCATTACTTTGCCGATGCCCGCCATATCCGCACTTCCCCGCTCCCGATTTTCTACATTTTATCATAAAACGACAGCCCCCGCCACCGCAGGGGCCATTGCTACCTGTCCAAACATGTAAAAGTTTTCGCACCGCAGCGCGCAAAGGCCAAATATTGCAGGATGGTAAAGGCTGTATATCCGCTGTGCAGCAATATTTGAAAAATAACCGCAGGCTATTTTTCAGGCCATGCGGGCCGTCCCCGGCCCGCGGCCATCGGGATAAGCTTTTTTATTGCGGGGCAATAAAAAATGGCCTGCGGCCGCTCCGGCCCATATGGCCGTCAGGACGGGGCTTTTATTGCGCAGTCATAACCACCAGCTAAGCTGGTGGCTTGAGTAGGCTCTATAAGAGCCTATTACCGACAAGCGTCTTAAGACGCACTGAAATTTATTTCGCTTGCATAACTTGCCCCACAGCCCGTAAATGGGCGATTGCTGTTCTAACGGAAGCTTTCTATTATTGAAAGCTTTCTGTTAGCAGCTCGCTTCGCTCGATGCTTGAAGCTAAAGCTTTTTACGGGACACCTCCACCGGCAGAGCCGGTGGTTTCCGTAATCAATAAAAACATCCCCCGTGCCGATTTCCTGCACGAGGGATGTTTTAAACAGAACTTAAACCAGTTCGATGATCGCCATTTCGGCGGCGTCGCCGCGGCGCACACCAGTCTTGATGATACGGGTGTAACCGCCGTCGCGGTCGGCGTATTTCGGGCCGATCTCGTCGATGACCTTCTTTGCCACGCTCTCTTTCGTGATGAAGCCGTACACCTGACGCTTCGCATGCAGGTCTTCACGCTTGCCGAGGGTCACCATCTTCTCCGCCATCGCGCGCACTTCCTTTGCACGCGTCGCCGTGGTCTCGATCTTGCCTGTCTCAAACAGGAAAGTCACCATAGCGCGGAGCATCGCCTTGCGGTGGTCGCTGGTTCTGCCAAGTTTTCTTGTACCGGGCATCCCATTTCACTCCTTTGCAGTTTACTCGTCGTCTTTTGTAAGGGTAAAGCCGAGGGAATCCAGTTTCGCCATAACTTCCTCCAGGCTCTTGCGGCCGAGGTTGCGCACTTTCATCATCTCGTCTTCGGATTTGTTGATCAGGTCTTCCACGGTATTGATGCCGGCGCGCTTCAGGCAGTTGAAGGAACGCACGGAAAGGTCCAGCTCCTCAATGGTCATCTCGAGAGCCTTTTCCTTGCCCTTGTCGTCCTTTTCCACCATGATCTCGGCGTCCATCGCCTCCTGCGAAAGCGTGACGAACAGGTTCAGATGCTCGGTCATGATACGCGCGGCAAGGCTCACGGCCTCCTTCGCGCTGATCGTGCCGTCCGTCCAGACCTCAAGCGTCAGCTTGTCGTAGTCGGTGATCTGGCCCACGCGGGTGTTCTCCACCGTGTAATTCACCTTGAGTACAGGGGTATAGATGCTGTCGACAGGCAGAGCGTTCAGGGAAGCCTGCTCCGCAGCCTGCTTGTTGCGTTCCGCCGGGACATAACCGCGGCCCTTGTCGAACACAAGCTCCATGATGAGCTTCGCGCCGTCCGCCAGGGTCGCAATGTGCCAATCAGGGTTCAGCACCTCGATCTCCGCATCCTGCTGGATGCTGCCGGCAGTTACCTCGCCCTCACCGCTCGCTTCGATGCGAACGGTTTTCGGGGTATCGGAATAAAGCTTTGCGGTGATGCCTTTGACGTTCAGGACGATCTCGGTAACGTCTTCCTTCACGCCCTCGATCGTGGAGAACTCATGGACTACCCCGTCGATTTTAATGCTGGTGACTGCCACGCCCGGCAGGCTGGAAAGCAGCACACGCCGCAGGCTGTTGCCCAAGGTGGTACCGAAACCGCGCTCCAGCGGCTCCACGACGAATTTGCCGTAACGGCCGTCTGCGGAAAGGCTGGCGGTATCGATCTTGGGTCTCTCAATCTCCATCATTCTAAAACCCTCCTTAGTTCAGGCAGGCGGCGGCACGCCGCCTGCCAAAATGTTCGCATACGGTGATGAGGATCACGGGGATTATTTGGAGTACAGCTCGACGATGAGGTGCTCCTCGATGTCGAAATCGATGTCGGCACGCTCGGGCAGCTTCGTGACGTTGACAGTCATCTTCTCAGCGTCCTTGTCCAGCCACGCAGGCACGGGGCGGGCGCTGTTCTTCTCGATGCACTCTTTGATCTTGTCGCAGTCCGTGGTGCGGACGGCGACCTTGTCGCCCTCTTTCACGAGGTAGGAGGGGATGTTCACGGTCTGGCCGTTCACGGTAAAGTGACGGTGCAGCACCAGCTGGCGGGCTTCCTTGCGGCTCATCGCAAAGCCCGCGCGGTAGACGATATTGTCCAGTCTGCTTTCAAGGATCCTAAGCAGATTCTCACCGGTGATGCCGGATTTGCGCTCGGCCATTTCAAAGTAATGGGCGAACTGGCTCTCCAGAACACCGTAATAGCGTTTTGCTTTCTGTTTCGCGCGCAGCTGCAGGCCGTATTCAGAGACCTTCTTACGGGCCTGGTTCTGGCCGTGCTGGCCCGGCACGAAGCTGCGGCGGGCGAGCGCGCATTTGTCGGAGTAGCAGCGGTCGCCCTTCAGGAAGAGCTTCTGGTTCTCACGACGGCACTGGCGGCAAACTGCGCCTGTATATCTTGCCATTGTTTTTCCTCCTTCAATTAAATGCGGCGGCGCTTGGGCGGGCGGCAGCCGTTATGCGGAATGGGGGTAACGTCCTTGATCATATTTACCTCCAAGCCGGTGGCCTGCAAAGCACGGATAGCGGCTTCACGGCCGGAACCAGGGCCTTTCACATAAACTTCTACCGACTTCATGCCATGCTCCATCGCGGCGCGGGCGGCCGTCTCGGCAGCAGTCTGCGCGGCAAACGGCGTGCTCTTGCGGGAACCGCGGAAGCCCAGGCCGCCTGCGCTGGCCCAAGACACGGCATTGCCCTGCACGTCCGTAATGGTAACAATGGTGTTATTGAATGTGCTCTGGATATGCGCGCAGCCACGTTCAATATTTTTGCGCTCACGGCGTTTGCCACGCACGGGGGCGCCTTTTTTAGCAGCGGCTTTTGTTGCCATCTAACTGTCCTCCTTGTTGGATTACTTCTTCTTGTTGGCTACAGTGCGCTTCGGACCTTTGCGGGTACGGGCGTTCGTTTTGGAACGCTGGCCGCGCACGGGCAAGCCCTTGCGGTGACGCGTGCCACGGTAGCACTGGATCTCGACAAGGCGTTTGATGTCGAGCGCGGTGTTACGGCGCAGGTCGCCCTCAACGGTGAAGTTTTTATCAATGTAGTCACGGATAAGCGCTTCTTCGTCCTTGGTCAGGTCCTTCACTCGGGTATCGGGATTGATCTTCGTGGCGGCGAGGATCTCGTCCGCAGCACTGCGGCCAATGCCGTAGATATAAGTGAGGCCAATTTCGACTCGCTTTTCCTTGGGCAAGTCAACTCCGGCGATACGTGCCATGGTTTTAGCACCTCCTGATTTATTTATCCCCTTGGTGGATCATGCCGCAGAAGGCCGGCGGGATAAGAACGTCCTTGTGCGGCTGGAATGCTGTTTGTCGATTAACCCTGGCGCTGTTTGTGCTTCGGGTTCTGGCAAATCACCATGACGCGGCCTTTGCGCTTGATGACTTTGCACTTTTCGCAAATCGGTTTCACGGAAGGTTTCACCTTCATACTTGGTACCTCCTTCAAGCTGCGCCCTGAATGGTTACTTCGAGCGCCATGTGATGCGGCCCTTCGTCAAATCGTAGGGGCTCATCTCAAGTGTGACTTTGTCTCCCGGCAGGATGCGGATGAAGTTCATGCGCAGCTTGCCGGAAATGTGTGCCAGCAGGCGGTGCCCGCCCTGGATCTCCACAAGGAACATCGCATTGGGCATGGCCTCTACCACGACACCTTCTACTTCGATGACGTCTTCTTTGGACAAGCTTCTACACCCTCCTTGGCTGTGTGAGGATGACCGGCCCGTTCGGCGTGATGGCGATCGTATGCTCAAAATGAGCCGCGAGGCCGCCGTCAACGGTCTTGGTCGTCCATCCGTCTGACATGGTTTTTACGACGTGGCTTTTTTCGTTTACCATCGGTTCGATGGCAAGCACCATCCCGTTCACGAGGCGCGGCCCGCGCCCCGCCGTGCCGAAGTTCGGCACCTCCGGGTCTTCGTGCAGCTCGCGGCCCACGCCGTGGCCGACGTAGGTGCGCACGACGAAAAAGCCGGCGTCCTCCACGTACTGCTGCACCGCCGCGCTGATGTCGCCCACACGGTTGCCTGTCTGCGCGGCCGCAATGCCGCGCATCAGCGCCTCCTTCGTAACGTCCATCAAGCGCTGCGCCGTTTCGGAAACTTCGCCGCACGCGAACGTGGCGGCGTTGTCGCCGTTCCAGCCATGGACGGCGGCGCCTGTGTCGATGCTGACGATATCGCCTTCGTGCAGCACGATGCCATGGGACGGAATGCCGTGGATAACGACGTCGTTCACAGAGATGCATGCGCTGCCCGGGAAACCGCCCAGGCCCTTGAAATTGGGCCGGGCTCCCTGGCTGACGATATAATCGTAAATGATCTTGTCGATCTGAGCCGTCGTAACGCCCGGCTTGACGGCCTCGCCGCCCAGCCGCAGCGCCTCTGCCGAAATCTGGCAGGCCGGCTTCATGGCCTCGACTTCTTTTGCTGTTTTAACGAGGATCACAGGCTGACCCCCAGCTTCTCAAGCAGGAGCCTTGTGGTATCGGCCACTTCTTCCTGCCCTTCCACCACCACCAGCTTGCCCCGTTCGCGGTAAAAATCCACCAGCGGCTCGGTAAGCTCGTGATAGACCTTCAGGCGTTCGAGAATGGTGGCCGGCTCGTCGTCCTTGCGCACGATCAGCGCGCCGCCGCAGCGGTCACACACATCGGGCTTGACGGACGGCTTGGCCGTGGTGTGGTAGCTCGCCCCGCAGGCCGAGCACACCCGGCGGCCGGACAGCCGCTGGATGATACGCTCGTCCGAAACTTCGATGTCCACGACCTTGTCGATGCCGACGCCCATCTCCTCGAGGGCCTCGGCCTGCGCCACGGTGCGGGGCACGCCGTCCAGAATAAAGCCGTTTTTACAGTCGTCCTGCGCGAGGCGTTCTTTGATGATGCCGATGATCACGTCGTCGGGGACAAGCGCGCCGGAATCGATAAAGGCCTTGGCTTTCACGCCCATCTCGGTTTCGTTTTTCATCGCTTCACGAAGAATGTTACCGGTGCTGATGGCCGGGATGTTCAGCTTGTCGCATACGATCTCGGCCTGCGTGCCCTTACCGGCGCCGGGCGCGCCTAAAAGGATCAGTTTCATAATGCCTTTCCCCCTTCAACAGTTTGCCGTGCTCATTCAAGGAAACCCTTGTGATGGCGCATCAGCATGTAAGATTCAAGGCTGCGGGACGTATCCAGCGCAACGCCGACAACAATCAGCAGGCTGGTGCCGCCCAACGAGATATTCTCGCCCGTGACATTGCCCAGCACAATGGGCATCACCGCAACGACGCCAAGGAACAGGGCGCCAATGAAGGTGATCTTGCCCAGCACCTTGGTGATGAAATCGCTGGTCGGCTTGCCGGGACGGTAGCCAGGAATGGTGCCGTTGTTGTTGCGCAGATTGTTGGCGATCTCCACAGGGTTATACTGCATCGCCACATAGAAATAGTTGAACGCGATGATGAGCAGCAAATAGATCGCCGCATACACCCAGCCGTTGGTGCTGAACATCCCCAGGAACGGGGCGGCAAACGGATGCAGATCCGGGTTGTACAAGTTCGGGAAGAAGCCGCCGATAGTCCCCGGGATGGAGGCCAGCGCACTGGCGAAGATGACCGGCATAACGCCGCTCATGTTCACCTTGATGGGGATGTGCGTGCTCTGCCCACCGTACATCTTGCGGCCAACAACGCGCTTTGCGTACTGAACCGGGATGCGGCGCTCGGCGGCGTTCAAAATCACGATGAACACAATCACCGAGATGGCAAGAACGACGAACACTGGAATCAAGAAGTAATATTTCACTTCGCCGCCCGCCGCAAAGCCCAGCCAGGTCTTGATGGTGGTGAAGATACTGGTCCAGCGGGAAACGATGCCCGCGAAGATCAGAATCGAGATACCGTTGCCGATGCCCTTCACATCGATCTGCTCACCCAGCCACTGAATGAGCAAAGAGCCCGCAGTGAACGCAAGGATCACAACGATGGCAGAGAACACCTGCGCAAACATCTGCGCGCCGCTGCCATAAACGAGGGCGCCCTGGCCGCGCAGCAGGAAATAATATCCAATGCCCAGCGCCAGCGCGATGCCCGCGCCCGTGTAGCGCGTGATGCGCGTCAGCTTCTTGCGGCCATCCTCTCCCTCTTTGGACAGGCGCTCCAGCGCCGGGATGGCGACCGTGAGAAGCTGGATGATGATGGATGCGTTGATATACGGCGTAACGCTCAGCGCGAACAGCGTCGCGCGGGAAAACGAACCGCCGGTGAGCATGTCGATGTAACCGAGCATGCTGCCGCTCTGTCCGGCCACCCAGCCCTGCAGCGCCTCAGGGGCGATGAAGGGCACGGGGATGGCGCAGCCGAGACGGAAAATGACGATGACCAAAAGTGTGTAAAGCAACTTCTTGCGCAGATCTTCGATCTTCCACGCATTGCGGAATGTTTCAAACACTTTAGATCACCTCAGCCTTCCCGCCTGCCTTCTCAATTTTCTCCTTGGCGGAGGCGGAGTAGGCGGTGAGTTTCACATTGAGCGCCTTCGTCAGCGTACCGTTGCCGAGGACCTTGACGCCGTCAAGCGTCTTTTTGATGATACCCTTTTCGATCAGGGCGTTCGCGTCTACCGTACTGCCGGCCTCGAACTTTTCCAGGTCGCTAACCTTAATGGTAGCATATTCGGTAGCGAAAATATTGTTGAAACCGCGCTTGGGCAGACGGCGCTGCAGCGGCTTCTGGCCGCCTTCAAAACCGGCTTTCTTGGCGCCGGAACGCGCTTTCTGGCCTTTGTGGCCGTAACCGGCCGTCTTGCCGTTGCCCGAACCGGCGCCGCGGCCCTTGCGTTTCGCAGCCTTGCTCGCGCCCTCGGCGGGCTTTAATTCATGAAGCATCATTTCGAGTGCACCTCCTTGCTTTTACGCTTTGGTAACCTCTACCATGTGAGAGATTCTGTTGATTTTGCCGTGCGTGGCGGCATTGTCGGGCTGTGTGGTCACATCGCCGGCCTTCTTCAGACCCAGAGCCTTCGCGGTGGCGATCTGCTTCTCACTGCGCCCGATCAGGCTCTTAACGAGCTTGATGGTGAGGCTGCCTTCAGCCTTCGCGGGTGCCTTCTTTGCGGGTGCTTTCTTGGCCGGAGCCTCGGCGTCCGCTTTCGCGGCAGCCTTCTTGGCCGGGGCCTTCTTTGCGGCCGTTTCGCCGTCCGCCTTTTTGGCGGGGGCTTTCTTCGCGGCGGGCTTCTTTTCCGCAGCGGGCTTGGCGGCAGCTTTCTTAGCGGGAGCTTTCTTCTCCTCTACGGCCTCTTCGGCCGCGACGATCTTCTCTTCAGCCATTGGTCACTGCCTCCTTAACCCAGAATTTCTTTCACGGTCTTGCCGCGCTTCGCAGCCACCTGCTCGGCGCTCTGCAGGCTGCACAGGCCGTTCACCGTGGCGGTAACCACGTTGCAGGGGTTGTTGGTGCGCTGGCACTTCGTGCGGATATCCTTGATACCGGCAACCTCCAGCACAGCGCGCACAGC
Source organism: Ruthenibacterium sp. (assembly GCF_017421385.1). Taxonomy (NCBI): domain Bacteria; kingdom Bacillati; phylum Bacillota; class Clostridia; order Eubacteriales; family Oscillospiraceae; genus Ruthenibacterium; species Ruthenibacterium sp. Next base: position 42,432 of record NZ_JAFOIN010000022.1, read on the forward strand.
GCCGCCGGCGATCACGCCGGTGCCTTCGGGCGCCGGACGAAGCAGCACGCGGCCCGCGCCGAACGCGCCGACGGTCTCGTGCGGGATGGTGGTTCCCTTCATGTTGATGCGGTGCAGATTCTTCTTGGCGGCCTCGCAGCCTTTGCGGATCGCCTCGGGAACCTCGGCCGCCTTGCCAAGGCCGAACCCAACGATGCCGTTGCCGTCGCCCACGACGACCAGAGCGGAGAATTTCATCACACGGCCGCCCTTAACGGTTTTGGATACACGGTTGATGGCAACAACCTTCTCTTGTAAATCCAAAGTGGATGCGTCAATCATTTCCATTTGTATCCTCCTTACAGCTCCAGGCCGCCCTCGCGGGCGCCCTCAGCCAAAGCCTTGACACGGCCGTGATATACAAAGCCGCCGCGGTCATACACCGCTTTCGTGATGCCCTTGTCAGCAGCACGCTTCGCGATGGCCATACCGACCTTCTTGGCAGCCTCGATATTGCCGCCGAACCCTTCAAAATCTTTATCCATGCTGGACGCGGAAGCCAGCGTCACGCCGGCCACGTCATCGATAAGCTGGGCATAAATATGTTTGGAGGAGCGGAACACATCGAGACGCGGGCACGCTGCGGTGCCGGAGATCTTGCCGCGTACACGGCGGTGTCTGCGCAGACGAGACACATTCTTGTCCGGTTTATTAACCATTGTCGTTCACTCCTTCTCTTATTTAGCGCCCTTGCCGGCTTTACCCTCTTTGTGGGCGACATATTCGCCCGCATAGCGGATGCCCTTGCCCTTGTAGGGTTCAGGCGGACGTTTCTCGCGGACTTCCGCGGCAAACTGGCCGACACGCTGTTTGTCGATACCGTTGATGACGATCTTCAAGGGATCGGGAACGTCAATCGTGATACCGTCGGTCTCAGGCACGATGACCTGATGGGAATAACCCAGGTTCATCACAAGGTTTTTGCCCTGCTTTGCGGCGCGGTAGCCCACGCCCTGGATCTCCAGCTCCTTTTTGAAGCCGTTGGTAACGCCCTCCACCATGTTGCTGATGAGAGTGCGGGTGAGGCCGTGCAGGCTGCGGGCCTCCTTCTCGTCATTGGGGCGGGTAACCACTACTTCACCATTCTCCACTTTGGCTGTCATCATGGGATGGATCTTGGAATCGAGCGTACCCTTGGGGCCCTTCACGGTAATGTTGCTGCCATCGATCTTGACCTCAACGCCCGTGGGAATGACGATGGGTTTTCTTCCAATTCTCGACATTGTCTATGCCCCTTTCTTACCACACAAAGGCGAGAACTTCGCCGCCAACGTTGTTCGCGCGGGCCGCCTTGTCCGTCATAACGCCTTTCGAGGTGGAGATGATCGCGGTGCCAAGGCCCTTCATGACCTTCGGCATATCTTCACAGTTGGTGTAGATACGCAGGCCGGGCTTGGAAACGCGGCGGATGCCCGAGATAACGGGAGCGCCGGTCTCGGTGTATTTCAGTGCGATGCGGATGACGCCTTGCTTGTCATCGGCGATGACCTGAACGCCCTTCACATAGCCTTCTTCCAGCAGAATGTTGGCAATCGCCTTTTTCAAGTTGGAAGCAGGGATGTCCACAGAAGGGTGTTTGGCAGTACTGGCATTGCGGATGCGGGTGAGCAGGTCCGCGATAGGATCAGTAATATTCACGCCACTAACCTCCTAAATTCATTGTAAAATCTGTTTGTGCCGGCAGCCGGACGGCTTACCAGCTGGCCTTCTTAACGCCCGGGATCTCGCCCTTGTAGGCAAGCTCGCGGAAGCAGATACGGCAAATGCCGTATTTGCGCAGATAAGCGTGGGGCCTGCCGCAGATTTTGCAACGGTTGTAAGCACGGGTGCTGAACTTCGGCGCCATCTGCTGTTTGATCTTCATGCTTGTCTTAGCCAAATCTCATGCCCTCCCTTAGTTCGCAAACGGAGCGCCCAGAGCCTTCAGCAGCTCTTTGGCCTCTTCGTCGGTCTTAGCGGTGGTTACGAAGCAGATGTCCATGCCGCGCACGGCGTCGATCTTATCGTAATCGATCTCAGGGAAAATGAGCTGTTCCTTCACACCGCAGCTGTAGTTGCCGCGGCCGTCGAAGGAGTTGCCGTTGATGCCGCGGAAGTCGCGCACACGGGGCAGAGCCACGCTGAAGAAGCGGTCCACGAATTCGTACATGCGTTCGCCGCGCAGGGTGACCTTCGCGCCGATGGGCATGCCTTCGCGCAGCTTGAAGTTTGCGACGCTCTTCTTGGCCTTGCAGACGATGGGCTTCTGGCCCGTGATCTTCGCCAGGTCGGAGAGGATCGCGTCCATGATCTTCGGATTGTCGCGGGCTTCGCCGCAGCCGACGTTGATCACGACTTTATCCAGCTTCGGGATTTGCATCACGCTTTTGTAGTTGAATTTCTTCATCAGAGCGGGAGCAATTTCCTTGGCGTAGGTTTCCTGTAATCTTGCCATTCTTTTCTACTCCCTTTCTTAAAACTCGGCGCCGCATTTTTTGCAGACGCGAACTTTTTTGCCGTCCTTTTCGGTGTGGCCCACACGCGTGGCCTTGCCGCACTTCGGGCAAACCGGCATGACCTTGCTGGCGTACATGGCGCCCTCGGCCTTGACGATACCGCCCTGCTCGCCCTGACGGCGGGGTTTCACGTGTTTGGTCACCATATTGCGGCCTTCCACGATCACTTTGCCTTCCTTGGGGCTTACCTGCAGTACCTTACCGGAGTTACCGCGGTCTTTGCCGCTGATAACCATAACGGTGTCGCCGGTTTTAACATGAACTTTTGCCATTCTGTTAAACCTCCTTACAGCGATTCCGGAGCAAGGCTGACGATCTTCAGGTAGCCATTGTCACGCAGCTCGCGCGCGACTGGTCCAAAGATACGAGTGCCCCTCGGGTTTTTGTCGTCGCGGATGATGACCGCGGCGTTTTCGTCGAAACGGATATAGGAACCGTCCTCGCGGCGCAGGCCCTGTTTGCTGCGAACCACAACAGCCTTGACCACATCGCCTTTTTTCACTTGGCCATTGGGCGCCGCTTTCTTCACGGAAGCTACGATCACGTCGCCAATGCCGGCATATCTCTTGCGGGAGCCGCCAAGCACGCGGATGCACATGATTTCCTTCGCACCGGTGTTGTCAGCCACTTTGAGATAGCTTTGCATCTGTACCATAAGACAGAATCTCCTTTCAAAGCTGCTCGCTTATTTCGCCTTTTCGATGATCTGCACCAGGCGCCAGCGTTTGTCGGCGCTGATGGGGCGGGTCTCCATGATTTCCACACGGTCGCCCACGCCGCACTCGTTTTTCTCGTCGTGCGCTTTGAACTTCACGGTGCGTTTCATGATCTTTTTGTAGAGAGGGTGCTGCACACTGTCCTTAACGGCGACAACGATGGTCTTATCCATCTTGTCGGACACAACGACACCCACGCGGGTTTTTCTCAAATTGCGTTCCATGTCTTTCCTCCCTCTCTTATTGTGCGTCTTTCAGCTCATTGCTGCGCATAACGGTCTTCACGCGGGCAATGTCTTTTTTGACGGTTTCGATACGGCCGGGATTCTCAAGCTGGTTGATCGCGTGCTGGAAGCGCAGGTTGAAAAGCTCTTCTTTCAGCTCGGCCAGTTTCTTGGTCAGCTCGGCCGCGCTCATATCACGCAGTTCATTCGCCTTCATTTACGCTTCCTCCAATCCTTCACGTTTCACAAACTTGCACTTGACGGGCAGCTTGTGTGCGGCAAGGCGCAGGGCCTCGCGCGCGGTCTCCTCGCTCACGTCCGCGATCTCGAACAGAACGCGGCCGGGCTTTACCACGGCCACCCAGTACTCGGGGCTGCCTTTACCGGAGCCCATTCGGGTCTCGGCCGGCTTCTCGGTAACGGGCTTATCCGGGAAGATCTTGATCCAAACCTTACCGCCACGTTTGATGTAGCGGGTCATGGCGATACGGGCCGCCTCGATCTGGTTCGAGGTGATCCAGGACGGCTCCAGGGCAACAATGCCAAAATCGCCCTGAGAAACTGTATTACCGCGCATGGCCTTGCCGGTCATACGGCCACGGTGCACGCGGCGGTATTTAACGCGTTTCGGCAGTAACATTATTTGTTGCCTCCTTCTTTCCGTGCTCTGGGCTTCGCGCCTTTCAGCACTTCGCCCTTATAGATCCAAACCTTGATGCCGATCTTGCCGTAGGTGGTGTCCGCCTCGGCAAAGCCGTAATCGATGTCCGCGCGCAGCGTCTGCAGGGGAATGGTGCCCTCGTGATAGCTCTCGCTGCGGGCGATGTCGGCGCCGTTCAGACGGCCGCCGATCTGGATCTTGATGCCCTTCGCGGCAACCGCGCCGGAGCCGCGGCGGGGGCTCATCGCATTGCGCATGGCCATCTTCGTGGCGCGGCGGAAAGCGATGCGGCGCTCAAGCTGGGACGCAATGTCCTCGGCCACAAGCTGCGCGTTGGTGGACATGTTGTTTACTTCCACGATGTTCACCAGCACGTCCTTGCCGGTCATCTTGGAGAGCTGAGCCTGGATCTTCTCCTTCTCAGCGCCCTGACGGCCGATGACCATGCCCGGCTTCGCGCAATGGATGGTAACGCGGATGCGGGGCTTGCTGGTGGCGTTGTCGATCGTGCGCTCGATCTCGATCTTAGGCACGCCGGCATTGTAAAGCTGCTTTTTCAGCACCTTGCGGATCTTGTAATCTTCAACCAGGGTGTCGCCGAATTCGCGCTTGGACGTAAACCAGCGGCTGTCCCAATCTTTGATGACGCCCACGCGAAGTCCGTGGGGATTGACTTTCTGACCCATACTGTTTTACCTCCTTACTCTTTCTCTTTGAGCACGACCGTGATATGGCTCGTTCTCTTCAAGATACGGAACGCACGGCCCTGCGCGCGGGGCATCACGCGCTTCAGCGTGGGGCCCGGGGTGACGAAACACTCGGCGACGTACAGGTTGTTCTTATCCATATTGTGGTTGTTTTCCGCATTGGCGGCGGCAGATTTCACCAGTTTGTAAAGGAGCTCAGAGGCGGCCTTCGGGGTGTACTGCAGAATCGCCAGCGCTTTGTCAAGGTCCTCGCCGCGGATGAGGTCCAGCACGACGGAAACCTTGCGGGGCGCGATGCGGGCGTATCTAAGATGTGCCCTTGCTTCCATTGTAATCCTCTCCTATCCTTCTTTATCGACCGGTGGTCTTGCCGCCCGCGTGGCCCTTAAAGGTGCGGGTGGGGGCGAACTCGCCCAGCTTGTGGCCAACCATGTCCTCGGTAACGTATACGGGAACATGCTTGCGGCCGTCATGCACAGCGAACGTGTGGCCGACAAAATCCGGGAAAATGGTAGAGGAGCGGCTCCAGGTTTTGAGCACGCGCTTCTCGCCCGCTTCGTTCATCGCTTTCACGCGTTTCAGCAGCACCGGCTGTACAAAAGGTCCTTTTTTAACACTTCTACCCATGACAGCTCTCCTCCTTACTTCGTGGCGCGTTTCACGATGAACTTATCGGAACGCGCGTGATGTTTGCGTGTCTTGTAACCCATAGCGGGCTTGCCCCACGGGGTGACAGGGCCGGGACGGCCCACCGGGCTCTTGCCCTCGCCGCCGCCGTGCGGGTGGTCGCAGGGGTTCATGACGGAACCGCGGACGGTCGGACGCCAGCCCATATGGCGCTTGCGGCCGGCCTTGCCGATGTTCACGTTCTCATGGTCGACGTTGCCGACCTGGCCGATCGTGGCGATGCAGTTCACGGGAACGTTGCGCATTTCGCCGGACGGCAGGCGCACCAGAGCGTATTTGCCCTCTTTCGCCATCAGCTGCGCCATGTTGCCGGCGCTGCGCACCAGCTGCGCGCCCTTGCCGGGGTACAGCTCGATGTTGTGGATAATGGTGCCGACGGGGATATTGGCGAACGGCAGGCAGTTGCCCGGCTTGATGTCGGCGCCTGCGCCGCTCATCACGGTGTCGCCCACCTTCAGGCCTTCCGGAGCAATGATGTAGCGCTTTTCGCCGTCCTCATACTGCACCAGCGCAATGTGCGCGGAACGGTTGGGGTCGTACTCCAGCGTCTTGACAACGGCGGGCATATCCACCTTGTCGCGCTTAAAGTCAATGACGCGGTACTTCGTGCGGTTGCCGCCGCCGTGATGGCGGACGGTGATGCGGCCCAGGTTGTTGCGGCCGGCGGATTTTTTCATCGGCTCGAGCAGGCTTCTCTCGGGCTCGACCTTGGAAAGAACCGAATAGTCGGTCACGGTCATGCCGCGGCGGCCCGGCGTAGTCGGTTTATACTTTTTGATAGCCATGTTCTTTCTCACTTTCTTGTCTTATGACATTATTATCGGAGTCATATCTCCATAGGCGGCCCCTCTGGGGCCTTGGCGCCTTCTTATGCGGCGCGCGCACCCATGTGCGCTTAGACCATGGATTCGAAGAAGTCGATGCCCTTGGAATCCTTGGTGAGGGTGACGATGGCTTTTTTGGACGAAGCCGTGTAGCCTGCGTGGGCACCCTGGCGGCGGAAACGGCCGCGCACGGAAATGGTGTTCACCTTGGCGACCTTCACGCCGAACAGCTCTTCAGCCGCGCGGGCGACGTCCACCTTGGTGGCGTTGGTGGCAACCTTGAAGGTGTACTTCTTCAGCGCGATGCCAGCCATGGAAGCCTCGGTAATGACCGGGGCGAGGATGATGTCCTGAGCGGGAGTTTTCATTACGCAAATACCTCCTCGAGTTTCTTCGCGGCATCCACGCTGATGACGAACTTGCCGCCGTTCAGCACTTCATAGGTGTTGATGCTGTCGGCCGTAGCGGTCTTGACGCCCGGGATGTTGGCGGCGCTCTTCACGAGCTTCGCGTCCACAGCCGGGGTGACGATGAGCGCCTTCTTGTCGGCGCCGATGGCCGTGAGCATGTTCACGACGGTCTTGGTCTTGTACTCGGCGGCCTTCAACTCGTCGATGACGATGATGTCGCCGCTCTGGGCCTTGCTGCTCAAAGCAGACAGCAGCGCCAGACGCTTGACCTTCTTGTTCAGGCGGTAGCTGTAATCGCGGGGCTTGGGGCCCAGCGCTACACCGCCATGCGTCCACTGCGGGCTGCGGGTAGAGCCCTGGCGCGCACGGCCGGTGCCCTTCTGGCGCCACGGCTTGCGGCCGCCGCCGGACACTTCGCTGCGCGTCTTGGTGCTCTGCGTGCCCTGACGCTGATTGGCGAGGAAATTCACAACAGCCGCGTGCATAACTTTTTCATTGGGAGTGATGCCAAAGACGGCGTCGGAAAGCTCAACCGTGGATACCTTCTTGCCGTTCATATCTAAAACGTCAAATTTTGCCATGATGCTTTCCTCCTTTACGCCTTCACGCTGTCAGAGATGCAAACCACGCTGCCCTTGGGGCCCGGGATCGCGCCTTTGATAGCGATCAGATTATTTTCTGCGTCAACCTTGACGACCTTGAGGTTCTGGATGGTAACGCGCTCGGCGCCCAGATGGCCCGGCAGGCGTTTGCCCTTGAACACGCGGGACGGCGTGGAGCAGGAGCCCATGGAACCGGCGTGGCGCGCCACAGGGCCGGTGCCGTGGCTTTCACGCAGACGGTGCTGGTTCCAGCGCTTGATGGCGCCGGCGTAGCCCTTGCCCTTGCTGGTGCCCACAACGTCGATGCGGTCGCCCACGGCGAACACGTCGGCCTTGAGGATATCGCCCACGTTCATGGCGCTGATGTCGTCCAGGCGGAACTCACGCAGCGTGCGCTTGGGCGCGACGTCCGCTTTATCAAAGTGGCCCTTGGCGGGCTTCGAAACCTTCTTGGCCGAAATATCGCCGTAGCCCAGCTGAACGGCCACATAGCCGTCGCTCTCCACCGTTTTCTTCTGCACGACCGTGCAGGGGCCTGCTTCCACGACAGTGACGGGCACGACTTTGCCGTTCTCGTCAAAGATCTGGGTCATGCCCATCTTCTTGCCGATGATACCTTTTTGCATTTCGTTTTGCCTCCTAACAGGTTATTGGTTGATGCCGTTCACGGGGCACCAACATGACCTCTCCTACGAGAGCTGACAAAAGGGGAACCCGCTGCATTGTCCTTTTATAAAAAGGAATTACAGCTTGATCTCGATGTCAACGCCGGCGGGGAGCTGCAGGCTCGTAAGAGCCTCGACCGTCTTGTTGGACGGCTTCAGGATGTCGATGAGACGCTTGTGGGTGCGGTTCTCGAACTGCTCGCGGCTGTCTTTGTACTTGTGTACCGCGCGCAGGATCGTGATGACCTCTTTGTCAGTGGGAAGGGGGACCGGGCCGGACACGCGGGCGCCTGTGCGCTTCGCCGTTTCCACGATTTTCTCCGCCGCGCTGTCGATGAGGGACGCATCGTAGCTCTTCAAACGAATCCTGATTTTCTCCTTGACTGCCATTTGTTTCGCCTCCTTAAAATTTTGCGTGGGACGAACCATTCGATAAATACTGAACACTGCGCCGGGTGTTTCACGCCATTGCATCAGAAAATCCGGTGAACCGCCATGCAGTTCCTCCGGAAGCACTTTCAGCAAATTAGCGTGGACATTGGTTTGAGGGGAGCAACTTCCCGCAAACGTATCCCTTTGCATTCAGTATTCTTTCGCCCGGTTCATTGATCGGACATACTCGGCGGAAAAACCGGCACAAAGTGCCGCAACCTCCCGCGTCAACGCATATCGCTGCCCTGCGAAAATGCAGGGCATTCGCAGTCGCCTAATAATAATACCAAAAACCCCTGCGCAATGCAAGGGTTTTTGATAAATTTTATAAGAAGTTTTCGATTTTACGCTTTGCACAGAACCCCCGATTTTCACCGGGCGGCGCTTGGTTATTTTACCGCGCCTGCTCATTTCGCCCGCAGGCGCTCCGCCAGCGCCGGGTCCGGCGTGACGACGGCCGTCTCGTAAGGGTCGTACAGCACCATGCCGGGCTTTGCCCCGTTCGCCTTCCAGACGTTCCGCACCTCGGTATAATCCACCTGCACCTTTGCGCCGCCGTTCTGGCTGGAGTGCACCGCCGCAAGGACGGCCGCCTCCGTCTTGGTGGTGTCCGGCACGGGCTGTCCGCCGCTGAGCACCACCGCGTGGCTGCCGGGCGCGTTCTTCACATGGAACCAGACATCCCTACCCCGCGCGGTCTTGAGCGTCAGCCTGTCGTTTTGGGCATTGTTCCGTCCCACCAGGATGGGGAAGCCGTCCGAGGACACATACCGCAGAAAATCCGCAGGCTTCTGCTTTTTGTCCTTCGCTTTATAATACTTCAGGTATCCCTGACTCTTCAGCTCGGCGCGGATCTCCGCCAGCGCGGCCTCGCCCTCGGCCGTCTCCACCTCGTATTGCACCGTAGCCAGATACTCCGCCTCCGCGTCGCTTTCCGCGATCAGCTCCGTCAGCATGCGGGCGGCCGTCTGTTTTTTCTTGTATTCCTTAAAATACTTCTGGGCATTGGCGCTGGGCGAAAGGCGCACATCCAGCGGGATCGTCACTTCCTTACCGTCATAGTAATTCGTCAGCGTCACGTTTTTCGCGCCGCGCTGGATGGCCCACAGATTGGCACTCAGAAGCTCACCGTAAACGCGCAGTTCCTCCGAGGCCGCACTCTGCGCCTGTTCCTCCCGGCGGGCGGCGGCTTTGCGCACGGCACGCTCGTGCAGATTGTGCACGGTCTTTGCCAAATCGCGGCTCTTCTGACGCAGGCGCTCCGCCTTGTCCTTGGCTGCGTAGTAGCTCTCCAGCAGTTCCGAATAGCTGCCGTATTCCACAAGATCCGCCCCGCTGTACTGCGTCAGCGGCAAAAAGCTGAATTCCACCGGGCGCCCGTCCACCACAACCGCCACCGGCGTGCCGCCGTCCGCGTAAGCCGCCTGAACAAAGGTCACCGCCTCCAGCAGAGCCGCCTTTTCCTGCTCCGTCATCCGGCTGGCGGTCACGTCCCGCCCGCCGAAAGCGCGGTACGCGGCTTCGCGGCAAACCACCGGGCCCACGCCGCCCGTTGTCTTGATGAGTGCCTCCGCTACGGGCAGTTCTTTCTGCGACACCGCCGCCACGATGCCCGCCGCGCTGACGCCCAGAAACGACGCCTTCTGCGGCTGGGGCGGCAGCGTGTAAGCAAGGCCCGGCAAAAGCTGCCGAACCTCGCTGTCCTCAAAGTCCACGCGTTTGAGCGCGTCGATGATCTTCCCCTCCGCCGCCGGGTTTGCCGGGTTTTTCGTCTGCACCAGCACCAGGTTGGAATACCGGCCCATCAGCTCGGCCGCCATCGTGTTCACCACGGTGTCGCCCATTTCGTTGGTGCACTGGAAGTCAAAAAACAGAATGCGCTCGTCCGGCAGCGTGCGCACCTCCAACAGCCGTCCGCCCGTGAAATGCTTGCGCAGCAGCATGCAAAACGAGGGCGGCGTCTGCGGATTCTCAAACGTCTCTTTTGTCAGGCACGCGCGGGCCGAGCCGCTGCGGGCCGAAAGGAACAGGCGCGGATTGTCCGTGCGCGTGCGCAGATTGAGTACGACCTCGTCCCGGGTCGGCTCGAATATTTTATCGATCCTCGCGTCCGCCAGTGCGGCGGACAGCTCTTTTGCGCACAGCGCAAGGGCAGCGGCGTCTAAAGCCATTGTTTTCTCCTTTTTCCATCCGGGCCAAAGCATTTCATCCCGCACACGCCCGGCAGCGGTTTCACCGGCGCGTTATCACTCACGCCGCAGATATTTCACAAAGCATACGGCCCCAGCACATACCGCGCTGTGGGAAACACCGAAAAAATCATCAGCATTCCAGCCTCATCCATCTTCTTCAGATCTCTTTCCATCGGCCGGAACCGTCGTTCGTCCGGCGCGCGCCTGTTTTTGGCATATTACTCTTTGCTGTCTATCATTACATTATATAATATATAACGCAAGCGGTCAAAGACCGTCTCTGCGTTCCAAAAAATCTTATATATGCAGGCAGGCCAAGGCTCCGCCCGTGCGGCCGCGTCAAAAGCAGCGATGCGCCTGCCAAACGACCGCGCTTCCCCGTTGTTAAAAATAAAGGAAAGGGTCCGCATCCGCAGCGCTGCGCTGTACACGCAGGCCCGGGAACGCTTCGGCGATCCGGTGCGCCAGTACACCGGCAATGGCTGTCTCCGTGGCAAAATGCGTCGCGGCTATCAGCGTGACGCCTGCCGCCAATGCATCCAGCGCGTCATGGTGCCCGGCCTCGCCCGTCACAAGGCAGTCCGCGCCCGCGGCGGCCGCCTCTGCGGAAAAATCGCCGCCGCTGCCGCTCACAACGGCCACGCGGCGCACCGGGCCGTGGGCGTCCGCCCATTTCACGGGCGCGGCAAGCGCCTTGCCCACAAATTGCGCAAACGCGGCCGCTTCCATCGTTTCCGGCAGCACGCCGACACGTCCGATGCCTCCGGCAAACGGCTCTGTGTCCCGCAGGCCCAGCGCCTGCGCCAGCACGTCGTTTACACCGCCCTGCGCCTTGTCCAGATTCGTATGCATGCATACGGCGGAAACGCCCTCCCGCACCAGCAGGGCGGGAACGTCATCCTGGCGAAGCTCCTTCAAAGGGCGAAATATGACCGGGTGGTGCGAAACAATTGCATTGCACCCCACAGCACGCGCTTCCCGCACCGTGGCGGGGGTGATGTCCAGCGCGCACAGCACGCCCGTCACCTCCTGCGCGCAGCGCACCAAAACGCCCACGTTGTCCCAGCTCTCCGCAATCTGCGCCGGGGCGATGCTTTCCAGATAAGACGCAAGCTCTGTCAGGCTTGGCATGTATTCGCAGCCTCCTCCACCGCGGCGGCAAGCGCCAGCAGCCGTTTTGATTCCTCCGGCGCGGCTCCCCGCGCCTCCTTTTTAAGAAGCATGGCCTCCCGGGCAAGATAGCCTGCCGCATGCGGTCCGCGCCCGGCACGGCCCACGACGCACCACAGAGGATCGGGCGTCTTTGTTCCGCCAGTATAAGCCGCGTGCATCACGGTATAATACCGTCCGGCGGCCAAAACCGGCGTCTCATCCAGCAGCGCAAAGCCGTGCTGTGCCAGCCAGCGGCGCAAAAAAGGGTGCTTTGTAGCCGGGATGAAGATGAAGCGCATGTCGGGTTTCGCGGCATAGAACGCTTCCGGAGCCTGCTCCAACATCCCGCACACCGTCACGCCCGAAACGCCCGCAATGACGATATCGTCCGCTTCGCCCGGGCGCAGCACAGAAAGCCCCGCGCCAAGGCGGCATTCCACCACGTCCCCGCAGCCATGCAGGGTAACGAGGCGCTGCGCCGTGGCAAGCGGGGCCGGGCGGATATCGCTTGCGATGATCTTTCTGCATTTGCCCTGCGCGGCCAGCGCCACGGACAGCCTGCCGTGGTCGCAGCCGACGTCCGCCGCCACGCAGCCCGGCCGTACATAAGCGGCCGCGGCGGCAAGGCGTGCGTCCAGGACCGGGGGCTGCAGCAGCTTACTTTCCGGCAATGGCCGCGTTCAGCTTGGCCAGCAGCGCGTCAACGTCCTGGCCGTGGACATAGCAGGCCTGCTCCACCGTCTCGCTGCGGGCGGACGGGCAGCCCAGACAATGCATGCCGATCTCAATGAACAGGGGCGCGGTCTCCGGCGCGGCGTCCAGAATATCGCCGAGAATGGTGTCTTTGGTAATGGTCATGGAAAAATCCCTCCGTAAAACGATATACAAAAGCCGGGCTTTCCGGCTCTGCTGCTGATGACGCTTCCAGCCTCATGCGCGCAAAGCGCGCGTGGCGGCGTAAGCGGCGGCCTTGAGGTTATTATACCACGATGCCGCCGCAGGCGGCCACAACAAAACCGCACTTGCTGCGGTTTTGCGCGGTTCAATGTTCTCAAAGCCCTGTGCGTTAGCGCAAAAGCGAGTGCGGCGCACACGCGCAGCCGCGGCAGCGGCGGCTTTGAGGTTATTATACCCCAAACGCCGTCAGGTTTGCAAGAGGCTCCCCGCCTTGCCGGAGCCTCTGAGGCAACAGAGAGAAAGCAGCGGCCGGGCACCGCTGCTTTTATCAACCGTAAAGGGCTTCATTCATTTTGCGAAGGGAAGCGTCCAACGCCGTGCCACGCGCTCAGGCACGCAGCAAAAAGCACCGGTCGGCCAAAAGCGCCGTCCAGTACACGGCGTTTTTATAGCGCAGCGTCACCCAGGTAAAGCCGCCGTAGCACCCCACCGACTGCGCCACCGCCTCGTACCGGCCCACAGGAAGCGTACCCGCCACGTCATAAATATCCGGCTTGTAAAAATACTCACAGTTAAGCGTCCCATATACCTCCAGCTTCAGGCCGGGCACCGGCACCATCTCCAGCCCGGGTATCTCAGGTTCATAGCCATTGTAGCCTCCCGCCTGAATGGCCGGCAGAAAATCCACATACGAATGGTCCAGGTCCACATTGCCCGATATACCCGGTACACGCCCTGTGCTGGAATACTGCCACATCTGGTAAGCGCCCGGATAGGTAACGCTGCCCGTGTAATCCGCCACAAAAAACGGATAAGCGCTGAGCTTCGCCATATCCAGCCGGTTTTTCGCAAAATTGGAATAGGTGTACAGGCCCGGATACCACCCCGCCGCACGCAGTTTTTCCAGTGCGTAGAGCGCAAGCTGCGTCGCCCTCGTCCGGCCCAGTGCGGCGATGCCCTCGGCCTCCATATCTACAAATACCGGATATTCCAGCTTCTTGCCCGCCAGAACTGCCGTCAGCGCCTCCAGCTCCCTGTCGGCGTAGCTCTCTGTTTGGGCATAGGTGTAGTAATAAACACCCACCCGAAGCCCGGCGGCCTTTGCCCCCGCATAGTTCTTCTCGAACATGGGGTCTACATACACGCCGGAATTGTTGGAGGATACCGCGCGGATAACGGCAAACTGCTTGCCCGCCCGGGCCACTGCGGCCCAGTCGATGGTACCCTGATAACGGGATACGTCGATTCCCGTTTGATAAATAGCTGCCATAAAAACCTCCCTGCTGCCGCACAGGCTGTGCCGGGCGGCGGCCGCCTCTTTCGGCGGGCGGCTGGCCGGTCTGCAGCGGAGCGCGGCATGCGCCCCCTGCGTTCATCCTATGCGTATCCGCAGCGTTTTGTCCGCGCTTCGGGCGCATGATGTTCGTTTGCACAGCACGGGCGTACATGCTATACTGAAAAAGCACGGCGCTCCAACAGGACAGCGCCGCATCGGGAGGCTTTTTTGTGGAGATCGATATCAGACGCGCGGCTCAGGAGGATCTGGATGCCGCGGAGCAGCTTTACAACGATGTCTGCAGCGCTTTGGAGGCCGGTACAAACTGGCCCGGCTGGCGGCAAGGCGTTTACCCCACCCGCACCGACGCCCGGCGCGCCCAGGCGGCCGGGGCGCTGTACCTCGCCTGGGACGGTGCCCGCGCCATAGGAAGCATGGTGCTGAATCACGACGCCGACCCGGATTATGCCCAGGTTCCCGGCTGGGGACCGGACGCGGACTGGCCGCACCTGCTGCTGATCCACACGTTGGCCGTACATCCCGCGTATCAGGGGCGGGGCCTGGCCCGGCGGCTGCTCGCCCATGCGGAGGTCCTTGCGCGGCAAAGCGGCATGCGTGCGCTTCGCCTGGATGTCTGTGTGGGCAACGTCCCTGCCATCCGCCTGTATGAGCAGTGCGGCTTTGCGTGCGCCGGCACAGCCGAGATGCACTTCTGCGTCGGCACCGTCGACCCGTGCCGCCTGTACGAGAAAACGCTGTGACACGGGACAGCACGCGGAAAGAAGGCCGTGCGCACCCGGACGACCCGCGCGTCCGTATTTTGCTGCACCGCATCGCCGCAGCCTGCCGCAACACCCTCGGCGACACGCTTGCGGGTGTTTACGTCCACGGCTCTCTCGCTTTCGGCTGCTTTTGTTGGACACAAAGCGATATCGATTTTCTCGTTGCTGTGCGAAGGCCGCTTTCTCAGGCGCAAAAGGAGGCCCTGTTCCGCGCGCTGCTGGCGCTGGAGCCGGACGCCCCGTCCAAAGGGCTGGAGATGAGCGCAGTACTGGAGGCATACTGCCGGTCCTTTATCCACCCCGCGCCCTACGAGCTGCATTATTCGCCCATGCACCGAGCCCGCTGCCTGCGTGACCTCCCCGCTTACTGCGCGGAAATGCATGGCGCAGACCTGGACCTTGCGGCGCATTTCACCGTAGCCCGCGCCGTCGGCCTCACCCTTTGGGGGCCGCCTGCCGAAAGCATGTTCGGTCCTGTGCCCCGCGCGGCGTATCTGGACAGCATCCGCCAAGACGTGGGCACCGCCTGTTCGGACATCCTGCGGACGCCCGCCTCCACCACGCTGAACCTGTGCCGAACGCTTGCTTTTGCACAGGAAGGGCTCGTCTTGTCCAAAGAACAAGGCGGGCTTTGGGCCGCGTGCCGTCTGCCGCCCCCATATGCCGGCTTCGCACAAAGCGCGGCGGAAAGCTACCGTTCCGGCGCGCCTTTTCTGCCCGCGCCCGCACAGGCACAGGCATTCGCAGCCTTTCTTCTGCCGTCCATCTTCCACCCGGACTTCTTCGGGCAAAACATTTGAGCACAAGCCGGGATACGACAGTGAAAAGAGCGTTTCCCGCAGGCTGTCCCGCCTGTGGAAAACGCTCTTTTTATCTCCTGTTTTACCGTTCAGCCGCCACGCAGCGCGCGCTGTGCCACACCCTCGGCGGCTTCCAGATCCGCGCTGCGCACATAAACATACCAGATGCCCGCATCCGCGGAGTGCGCGTTCGTCATGCGGCGGTCGGCCCCGGTGTAGTTGCGTCCGCTGCGCACGATGCATTCAAAGCCGATACCGGCCTGCTCCAGTGCTGTGCGCACGGCGTAAAGCTGTGGGCCGTCTTTTCCCATATACACCTCTCTGCGCTGCCAAAACCACATGCCCGCTCCGCTCCTTTCCCTCGCAGCCGCTCACCGCACCGCAGCGATGCGTTCGATCTCGTCCAGCTCCTGCTGGGTAAACGGCGCGGCGTTTACTATGGCGGCGTTCTCCACGATCTGCTGCGGACGGGACGCGCCAATGAGCACGCTGGTCACGCCGCTGTCCTTGAGCACCCACGAAAGCGCCATCTGCGCCAGCGTCTGGCCCCGGGCGGCAGCCAGCTCGTTCAGCGCCGCGATCTGTGCCAGCCGCTCCGGCGTAAGGGCGCTCTCCTTCAAAAAAACACCGCTTTTTTTGATGCGGCTGTCTGCGGGCACGCCGTGCAGATATTTGTCCGTCAGCAGTCCCTGCGCCAGCGGGCTGAAAGCGATGACACCCACACCATGGGCCGCGGCATACGCCTTCAGCCCGTTTTTTTCGATGGTGCGGTCAAAGATGGAGTACCGGCTCTGATTGATGATGAACGGGCAATGCAGCTCTTTCAGGATAGCCGCCGCCCGCGCTGTCGTCTCGCCGTCGTAATTGGAGATGCCGGCGTACAGCGCCTTACCCTGCTGCACGGCGGAAGCCAGCGCGCCCATGGTCTCCTCCAGCGGGGTCTCCGGGTCCATCCGATGGGAATAAAAAATATCGAAATACTCCAGCCCGGTGCGCTTGAGGCTCTGGTCCAGGCTGGCCAGCAGATACTTGCGGCTGCCGAAGTCCCCGTAAGGGCCGGGCCACATGGTATATCCCGCTTTGCTGGAAAGCACCAGCTCATCCCGGTAGGGACGCAGGTCTTTTTCAAAAACACGGCCGAAATTCTCCTCGGCAGCGCCGGGCACAGGGCCGTAGTTGTTCGCCATATCGATGTGCGTGATGCCGCAGTCGAATGCGGCGCGAAGCATGGCGCGCATATTGTCGAAGGCGTCGCACGAGCCGAAGTTGTGCCACAGCCCCAGCGAAACGCGGGGCAGCTTCAGGCCGCTTTTGCCGCAGCGGGCGTATTGCATCGCCTCATAACGGCGCTCGTTGGCAGTGTAAGGCATGGTTGGTCCCCCTTTTGTCTTTTCTTTTATTTATTTTGAATTCCGCGGCGGACGGCCCGCCAGCAGATATGCGACCCAGGCAAACGGCGCAAGCGCCACCAGCAGCACCCAGGTGCGGTAATTCAGCGTGCGCGTTCCGCCGTGGCCCCTCTGGTACAGCAGCACGCAGATGCGCGCCAAAATATCCGCCAGCCCCGCCAGAGCGACGATCAGAATCCCTTCCGTAGCTTTCCCTCCCCGGCGATATTCTTTGCCTATTTGTTGCGCTACTGCCATATTTCCAGGCTCGCACTTCCCATCCTGCCCGTGTTCACTGGGAGACATGGTATCCTACGCCGCCAAGCGCATCCTTCGCCTGCGGCTCGTATTCGCTAAACGGCCCTATTATAACACGACGCCGCTGCAAGGCGGCCTTCCACAAAACCGCACCTGCTGCGGTTTTGCATGGTTCAAATTCCCCAAAGTTCTGTGCGCCGGCACAGCAGCGTGTGTTTTTGCATACGCGCAGCCGCATTAGCGGCAACTTTGGGGTCATTATACCGCAACCCGCCCTCATGCGCAAGAGAAAAAACGCGGCACGCCCCGGCTACCGGGAAGCCACGGCATGCGCATGCCCGTGTGCGTTTTCGAAAAAACGACGGACATTCCCCCGCGCCAAACGGGCATCCCCCGGTAAGAACGGGACAGTAGCTTTGCCCAAACCGTTCCCGGTGGCCGAAAAAGGCCGAAACCGGCTTTTTTCCGCCTTTGCGCCCCCAAAGACTATCCTGTATAATATCTATCATACCGCGGGGCCGCTGCAAAATGGCCCCGCGGGCAGCAGAAGCGCTCCCCATCCGTCGGCGCCAGCGGCGGGAGCGCTTCCATCCTTCCGCACCCGTAAACACAGGAAACATTGCCTCGATTTCTCTCCCGCAAAGGGCAGCGGTCGCTCTCACGCACCGGCAGAATTTTTATTGTTAAAACACGTCGAACCGTATGCGCCGAAAGATTCAGCTTCCTTCCTGCTGCCGGCAAGCTTCCCATTGCTAAAAACGCCGCTGAACCGCATGCGCCAAGGGATTCAGCTTTCTTCCCGCTCCCGGCAAGCTTCCCATTGCTAAAAACGCCGCTGACCCGCATGCGCCGAGAGATTCAGTTTCCTTCCCTCAGCAACAAGCTTCCCATTATTAAAAAAGGAGAAAAATATGAAAGAAGTAAAAAAATTCCGATTCATCCCCATCCTGCTCGCAGTCATTCTCGCCGTGTTTCTGCTGCTCTCCAGCGTCACGACCATTCCCGCGGGCCACACCGGCGTCGTCACCACCTTCGGAAAGGTGAGCGGCACCGTGCTGGGCGAGGGCCTGCATTTCAAATTGCCGTTCATCACCAATGTTGTCAAAATCGACAACCGCGTGCTCAAAACCGAGGTATCCAGCAGCTCCGCCAGTAAGGATCTTCAGACTGTCAACAGTACCATTGCGCTGAACTACCGCATCGGCCGCGCCAATTCGGCCAGCATTTATCAAAACATCGGCACGGATTTTGAAAATGTGCTCATCAATCCCGCCATTCAGGAATGCGTAAAAAGCGTCACCGCCCAGTTCACTGCCGAGGAGCTCATCACCGAACGCCAGAAGGTAGGCGACCTGATGCGCGAGGCGCTGGCCGAAAAAATCGGCCCCTATGGCTTCGACATCGAGGTATTCAACATCACCAGCTTTGAGTTCAGCGAGGAATTCAACGCCGCCATCGAGGCCAAGCAGACCGCCCAGCAGAACGCGCTGAAAGCCGAGCAGGACCTGGCCCGCATCAAAGTGGAAGCTCAGCAGCAGATCGAACAGGCCCGTGCCGAGGCCGAGAGCTACCGGCTGAAAAATCAGGAGATCACCCAGGAAACACTTGCCATGGAATGGATCAACAAATGGGACGGCAAGCTGCCCAGCGTCGCTTCCGACGGCTCGATGATGTTCGATATTTCCGATATCATCGCCGCAGCCGGCTCCGGCAAAAGCGCCTCCGCTCCCTCAACACCCGTGGCTCCCTCAGCGCCGAGCGCCGCTTCCGCCGCAGCCGGTGAATGAGCATTTTGTCCTTCTCTCGAATACATTTTATTCAAAAACCGTCAATATGTGCAATTTTTGCCCGTCTGCCGCGTGCAGACGGGCATTTTTGTGCATTGACAACCGCGCAGCAGCCTTTATAATAAATACTATACACTTTATTTTGATAAAGTGATTTTGTATTTTGGAGGAAAAGGAATTATGGCACGAGTATACAATTTCAGCGCGGGCCCATCCATGCTGCCCGAATCCGTCCTGAGAACCGCTCAGGCAGAGATGCTTGAGTACGGGTCATCCGGCCAGAGCGTGATGGAGATGAGCCACCGCAGTTCTGTGTACGACGCCATCATCAAGGAGACCGAGGCCGCTCTGCGCCGCGTGCTCTGTATTCCGGATAATTATAAGGTGGGCTTCATTCAAGGCGGCGCGTCCACACAGTTCGCCATGGTGCCCATGAACCTGATGACCACCGGCGAGGCCGATTATCTTGTAACGGGCCAGTTCTCCGGCAAGGCCGCGAAGGAGGCCGAAAAATTCGGCAGGGTGAATGTGCCCGCCTCGTCCAAGGATAAAAACTTCACCTATATTCCGGACGTTGACGCCGTCGAATATTCCAAAAACGCCAGCTATATCCACATTTGTGAAAACAACACCATTTACGGCACGCGCTTTACAAAGCTGCCCCATGCGGACGGTGTGCCGCTGGTGGCCGATCTATCCAGCTGCATCCTCAGCCGTCCCACAGACGTCTCCCAATACGGGCTGATCTACTTCGGCGTGCAGAAAAATGTCGCGCCCGCGGGCATGGCTGTAGCCATCATCCGGGAAGACCTGATGGAAAACGCCCGCACGGATATCGCCCGGCCCGCCATGCTGGATTACAAAACGCTCATCGACGCCGAGAGCATGTACAACACGCCGCCCTGCTACACCATCTATATGATGGGCCTTGTGCTGAAATGGATCGAAACTGAAGTGGGCGGCCTTGCCAACATGGAGGCCCGCAACAACGCCAAGGCCAAGCTGCTGTACGATTATCTGGACGGCTCGTCTTTCTTCAGCAATCCCGTGAACAAGCCGGACCGCAGCATCATGAACGTCACATTCACCAGCCCCAGCCCGGAGCTGGACAAAAAATTCTGCGCCGAAGCCGCGGCTGCGGGCTTTGTCAACCTGAAGGGACACCGCAGCGTGGGCGGCATGCGCGCTTCTATTTATAATGCCATGCCCGCCGAAGGCGTGGAAAAGCTGGTGGAATTCATGAAGCAGTTCGAGGCGGATAACGCCTGACGCACAGCCGGAACAGGGGGAAACGAAAATGTACAATATCAAAACACTGAACAATATTTCGTCCAAGGGGCTGGAGCGCCTTTCCAGCAATCTGTTTGCCGTGGATGAGGAGGGCGCGCAGCCCGACGGCATTCTGGTGCGCAGCGCCGCCATGCAGGATATGGCGCTGCCGGAAAGCCTGCTGGGCATTGCACGGGCGGGCGCAGGCGTCAACAATATCCCGGTGGACAAATGCAGCGAGGCAGGCATCGTGGTGTTCAACACGCCGGGCGCCAACGCCAATGCGGTGAAGGAACTGGTGCTGGGCGGGCTGGTGCTGGCCAGCCGCAAGGTAGGCAAAGGCATGGAGTGGGCCAAAACGCTGGCCGGCCAGGGCGACGCCATCGGCAAGCTGGTGGAAAAGGGGAAAAGCCAATTTACCGGGCCGGAGCTTGCGGGCAAGACCCTGGGCGTCGTGGGCCTGGGCGCCATCGGCGTGAAGGTCGCCAATATGGCCACCCATCTGGGCATGGAGGTGCTGGGGTACGACCCGTACATCTCTGTGGAGGGTGCCTGGAGCCTTTCGCGCAGCGTGCGCCACTGCGTCAATTTGTCCGACCTCATCGCCCAGTGTGACTATATCACGCTGCACATTCCCGCCACGGCTGAAACAAAAGGCTTTGTGAACGACAGCCTCATTGCCCAAATGAAGCACGGCGTGCGCATCCTGAACTTTGCCCGGGGCGAGCTGGTGAATACGGCCGCCATGGTGAACGCGCTGAAAACGGGCCGCGTGGCCTGTTATGTGTGCGATTTTCCCAGCGAGGCGCTGCTTTCCGCGGAAGGCGCGGTGTGCATCCCGCACCTGGGCGCCTCCACACCGGAGAGCGAGGACAATTGTGCCGTGATGGCCGCGGATGAGCTGGGGGATTATCTGCTGAACGGCAACATCAAAAACAGTGTGAACTTTCCCTCGGTCTCCATGCCTCGTGCGGGCGGCAGCCGCATCTGCGTGGTACACCGCAATATCCCGGGCATCCTGGCCGCCATTACAGACGTGACCAGCAAGGCGGGGCTGAATATCGACAACATGACGAACAAATCCCGCGGGGATTATGCCTATACGATGCTGGACACCGGCGGCAGCGTCGGCACGGCCGACGCCGCCCGCCTGTTGGACGTAAGCGGTATCATCCGCGTGCGTGTGGTGTGACACAGCCGCTGCTAAAAAGCGAAGAAACAGACGCCCTGCGCGCCCAATGGCGCGCAGGGCGCTTCAGCTTGTCGAAAAAGCTGCGCTTTTGCGCCAAGCTGCCTACGAACAGGGCCTTTGGCCCCGTTCGCCGCGCACGGCGCGGGGCCATTTTAAATGAAAAAGGGGTTCACCACCCCTTTTTCAAGCTTTTTCCCCGGACTTTTCTTTTACTTCTTTGCTTTTTTCGACAGTCTGACGCCCTGCGCGCCATTGGGCGCGCAGGGCGCTTTTTCTATTCCAGCTCAAACAGCGCGTCCTCATAATCCTGCACATAATAGCGGATATTCGTGCGGCCCCGCCGGATGACGGTGTGCCCCTCTGCCTCCAGACGCGCACGTTGGGCCTCCGCGCCGCCCGGATATTTTGCGTTCAGCTCGCCGTCCGCTTTCAGCGTGCGCCAGTAAGGCGTTTCGTCTGTCTGCCGCTGGGCGCTGGCCCATGCCGAAATGGATACAAAAATGCCCGCAGTGATGGGGTCGGTAAAATCAGCGCCGTTTTTCCGGGCGAAATATTCCCGGATCTTCCCTACCGTGAGTACTTTTCCGAAAGGCACCCGCTTCATTACCGCGTCATAATCCGCCGCCGGGGCAAAGTACATCCGTGCTCCGCCGTATTTTTGCACTGTGGCCGCGTCCGTCACCAGCTGTATCCTGGGCATATCCGTGGCCCTGTGCAGCATCGCGTTGAAATCTTTCTTATCCTCGTTCGCCATTGCGAAACCACCTCCTATGCCCTCAGCATACCGTATCGGAGCCGGACATGCAATGAGGCGGTTTGATTTTTACGGCAGAATTTCCACATAATAAAGCACCGGGCAGCAGCATGCGCCGCGGCCCGGTTTTGCCGAATGTTTCAGTCGCTCAGTGGCTGTTCAGCACGCGGTCGATGGTTTCCATCGCCCGCTCCGCGCTGGCGCCCGCCTTTTTCATCATCTTTTTCATTTCCTTCGGGTTTTTCTGAGCCACATACGCGCCCGCCGCGCCTACCGCGCCGCCGGCCAGCAGCCCTAAGGCCGCGCCCTTCATCATACTCTCTGTATTTTTGCGCATATTTATCCTCCTCGTTTTATTATCTTTTGTATGCATTGCCGCGGCTTGTGCCGCTTTATTGCTAGTATGCCCGCCGGTGCGCCAAAATGCGGGGGCAAATTTTTCCACTTGTTCATAAAACCCCCTCTTATTCCGGCAAAAAATATGCTATACTAAAGAATAACCGCAGGCCGCCGTCTGTGCGGCCCGGAGGAAAGGAGGGCCCGCATGCAAAAACAGCATACCGTTCTGTGCATACAGGATCTCTCCTGTGTGGGACGGTGCAGCCTGGCCGTTGTGCTGCCCGCTCTGGCCGCCATGGGCGTGCAGCCCTGCGCGCTGCCCACGGCTCTGCTCTCCACCCACACCGGAGGGCTTGGCAGGCCCGCGCGCACAGATGAGAGCGGATTTATTTCCGCCGCACTGGCACACTATGCGCAGCTGGGCCTTGCATTTGACTGTGTATACAGCGGCTATCTTGCCGGCGCCGCACAGGTGGCGCTGGTGGAACAGGCCTTCCGCCAGGCTCCGGCGGCGCTGAAGCTGGTGGACCCTGTGATGGCGGACCACGGCAGGCCCTACGCCTCCATGACGCCTGAAATACGCGCCGCCGTCGCACAACTGTGCGGACAGGCGGATGTGATCGTCCCAAATGCAACAGAAGCCGCGCTCCTTCTGGAGGAGCTTCCCGGCCCGGCGGCGGACGGAACGCGCGCCGCCCGCCATGCATCCCTTTTGCTGCAGCGCTTTCCCGCGCTGCGCTGCGCCGTGGTAACCGGCGGCGCTCTTTCGGACGGACAGCGGGGCAACGTGTGCGCTGTGCGCGGCAGGGCGCCCGTTTTCCTGCCCTATTCCCCCGTCCCCCAAGATTATCCCGGCACGGGCGATCTGTTTGCCGCCGTGCTCACCGGCGGGCTACTGCGCGGCTTTTCCGAAGCCGCCGCCATCCGTCTCGCCGCGCGTTTTGTGGCGCTGGCGGCTGAACAGACCCTTCACGCCGGAGCGGATCCCCGCTTCGGCGTGCGGTTCGAGCCGCTTCTCGGAACGCTTTCCCACTGGGCCGAAACGCCTGCACAGCCCTGTACGGACGCTGTTTTTCCGCTGTAAAAACACCAGACAGAAGGAGCGCAATCTCACCCATGAAACCGTTGAATATCGTGCTGGTGGAGCCGCAGATCCCCCAAAACACCGGCAACATCTCCCGCACCTGCGCGGCCACGGGCGCGCGGCTGCACCTTGTGGGGCCCATGGGCTTTACCGTGGATGACAAAAAGCTCAAACGTGCCGGCCTTGACTACTGGCACCTGCTTGATATAACATATTATGAAGGGCTGACGGATTTTTTTGCCCGCAATGAAGGTCCGTTTTACTATTTCACCACAAAGGCACCGCAGCGCTACACGGACGTCGCCTACCCCGACGGCGCGTACCTTGTATTCGGGCGCGAAGACGCGGGCCTGCCCGAAGCATTATTGGTAGAAAACCAGGAAGCCTGCGTGCGCCTTCCGATGATCCCGGACGCACGCAGCCTGAATTTGTCAAACACGGTGGCTGTGGGCGTATACGAGGCCCTGCGCCAGCGTGATTTTGCGGGTCTGCTCGACACCGGGCGCCTGCGTGGATATGAATGGAAGTGAACAAGTGAGTAAAACAGCTGTTTTGACGGATTCCGCCAGCGACATCCCACGCGAGCTGGAAGAAAAATACGGCATTGATATCCTCCCGTTCAGCATCGTGGTGGACGGGCAGAGCTATACCGAACGCGTGGATTTCACCAACGAACAATATTACGAGATGCTCACCAAAGCCGAAGGCATCCCCAAAACATCGCAGATCACGATGCTGCGCTTTTTGGAAAAGTTTTGCACGTATGCCGACGAAGGCTATACGGATGTGATCTTCGTGTCCATCAATTCGGCCGGTTCCAACACCTACAACGCGGCCTGCATGGCCGCCGAGAGCCTGCGCGACGAACGCCCCGGCTGCACGATGAACGTGCATGTGGTGGACAGCCACACCTATTCCATGACATACGGCTGGCACGTATGCGAGGCCGCGCGCAAGCTGCAGGCGGGCGCGGACGTAAAAAGCGTCGTGGAATATCTGGAGGACCAGCTGGCGCGTATGGAGATCATGCTCTCCATGTATACGCTGCGTTTTGTAAAAAAGAGCGGCCGTGTCTCTGCGGCAGCCGCATTCGCCGGCGAGCTGCTCGGCCTGCGCCCCATCATCCATATGGTGGACGACACCACCTCCACCATCGCCAAGGTGCGCGGCGACAGCGCCGTGATGCCCGGGCTCATCGTCCAGACCAAAAAACGGATGGCAGAGGGCACGCCTTATCTCATCGGCGCAACGGACGATGGCAACGCCAAAATGCTGGCCAAGATGTGCAAAAAAGAATTCGGTTATGCGCCGGCCGCCACTTTCCTGCTGGGAGCGGCCGTCGCCACGAACACAGGCCCCAATGCCGTGGCCATCGTATACCAAGGTGAAAAACGCCGCTGAACCATCCTTTTTTCCGGATGGACAAGCGTCCGCGCCCCATAAGAACATAAAAGGAGAACGTCCCAATGGGAAACCCCATCCTGTATATCGTGATTCCCTGTTACAATGAAGAGGCCGTGCTGCCCCTGACCAGCGGCATGTTCCTGAAAAAAATCAAAGACCTTGCCGCAGCGGGCAGGATATCAGACAAAAGCCGCATACTGTTCGTCAACGACGGTTCCAAGGATAAGACCTGGGACATCATCCGAAGCCTGGCTGAAGCGGACGAGCATTACAGGGGAGTCTGCCTTTCCCGCAACCGCGGCCATCAGAACGCTCTGCTGGCGGGCCTGATGACCGCCAAGGACCTGGCCGACGTGACCATTTCCATCGACTGCGACGGCCAGGACGACATCAACGCCATGGACGCGATGATCGACGAATACTTGGCGGGCATGGACGTGGTGTACGGCGTGCGCTCCAAGCGCGAGACGGACACCTGGTTCAAACGAACCACCGCCGAGGGCTTTTACAAAGTGATGAAGGCGCTGGGAGCGGATGTGGTGTTCAATCACGCCGATTACCGTCTGCTGAGCAAACGCGCGCTGGAGGGCCTGGCCGAGTTCCGGGAAGTGAACCTGTTCCTGCGCGGCCTTGTGCCGCTGGTGGGCTACCGCTGCTCCAGCGTATACTACGAGCGCGCCGAACGCATTGCGGGTGAAAGCCATTACCCGCTGAAGAAAATGCTTGCCTTTGCCTTCGACGGCATCACCAGCCTTTCGGTAAAGCCGCTGCGCCTCATCACGCTGGCGGGCATGCTGGTCAGCGCCGTCAGCTTTATCGCCATCATCGTCACGCTCATCACAAAGCTGGTGGGCTTTACGGTAACGGGCTGGACAAGCATGATCTGCGCCATTTACTTCCTGGGCGGCGTGCAGCTGCTGGGAATCGGCGTCATCGGGGAATATGTGGGCAAGATCTACAACGAAACAAAAGCGCGTCCACGCTTCATCATCAGCGAGACGACGTTTGAAAAGGAGAAAGGTTGAAACATTGTAATCTGAGTACCATTCCGAAAAAGGACGCAAAAAACCAAGCCCCCATAAGCGGGCGAAATTCAAGCTATGCTTAAATCCTATGTAACTGTAGGTGCCGTTACCAAATAACCTTGTCTCTGAAGG
>NZ_JAFOIN010000023.1:0-25867 GCF_017421385.1 Ruthenibacterium sp.
CCGATTACAAGGGCAAAAGCATTTCCGGGCGGGTCGTTACGGCCCGCAAGGTGGACAGGTCCACGGGCAGCAAAACGTGGGAATGGGGCTGGTACGTGTGCGTGGAGCTGGACGCGGGCCAGACGCCGGACGCGGTGAACTACCTGTATTTCTGCCACAACGCGCGGAATCTGGTATCCGTGGGCCAGCGGGTGGAAAGCGGCGACGCGCTGGCGGTGATGGGCAGCACGGGCAACGCGGCGCTGGCAAGCCCGCCCTTTGCACACTGCCATTTCGAGGTGCGGGCCACAGCCGCCGGGGCGGGGCTTGACCCAACGGCATACACCGGGCACCCCAACGCCGTTGGTACATACGGTGAAGCAATCGACGAAACGGAGGAAAGCGACATGAAATTTCTGAAAGTGACGAGCGGCAAATGCGAGGTGTTCACCGCGCCCGATGTGAATGCGGTGGACAAGCACTATAACGGCGGAAAGCTGACCGAGGGAGTGTGCTACCCGGTGCAGGCCGAGGTGGGCAACTCCGACGGGTACAGCTGGGTTCGCATCTTTGTGGCGGGAGTGCAGCGTTACGCCGCCGTGCTGGCCGACCGCTGCCAGCTTGTGACGCTCTCCCCGGGCGACGCGTTCGCGGCCTGCGTGGCGCAGGGAAGTGCGGGCGGCGGCGCAGAGGAGCTGAAAGCGCAGCTTGAGGCGGCAAACGCTCGGGCAGACGCGGAGGCCCGTCGCGCCGACACAGAGGTGCAGCGCGCCGACGCAGCCGAGAAGCGCGCTGCTGAAACGGACAAGCGCCTTGAAAGTGCCAAGGCATATGTCGCGGAGGTATAGGCTGTGTGGAACTTCCTTCAAAACCTGTTTACGGCTCTTCTGCCCATCGTAACGGCGTTTGCCGGGTGGGCGGGGGCGCGCATCCGAAACACAAATCAAAAGGACAAAGCTGTGGAGCGCGGCGTGAAAATGCTGTTGCGCGCGAAAATCATCGATTTGGGCCTGCATTACCTTGAGGCCGGAGAAATCCCGCCCTATGGCATGGAAACGCTGAAAGGCTGCTACAAGGAATACGAGGCGCTGGGCGACGGCGACCATTCTGTGGGCGATATTGTGCGGCGCTGTGAAACACTTAAAATTAGAAACGGATAGAAAGGAAAAGGACAATGAACATGATCGTACTTGTACTTATGATGGCCGTAACGGTGGAGGCGCTGATCGAATACGCCAAGACCTTCGGAAAAGCAATCATAGAAAAGCAATGGAAAACCGCCGCCACGCAGGCGGGTGCCGTGGCGCTGGGCGTGCTGCTGTGCTTTGGTGTTGGAGCGGACTTCTACGCCGCGCTGGGCGTGAATTTTAATGTGGCATGGATTGGCATTGCGCTTACGGGCGTTTTTGCCAGTCGAGGCGCGAATTATGTGAGCGACCTCGTAAAGAAGTTGCAGGCGCTGGGCGCGGCGAAAACTGAATAGTATATGACGAAAGCCCCCGAATCTCGGGGGCTTTTTTATTTTATAAAAAACTGCCCCGCCCGTGAATAACGGACGAGGGCAGCGTACACCGCGCGAAGTGGGGAGCGCGGCTATGAGGATACAATACCACAATAATATGGTTTTGTCAGCTAAAATTCCGTTAAATTTATACAGTTCATCAACGATGCAAGAGGACAAGAATGCAATGAGGTAAAATAATAAAAGAAAGAGCTGCACATTGGCAGCTCTCTTTTAAGCGCGTGGTATACTCCACGCAAATATGAGATATTGCAGGCCATTAAGCATACTGCAAGTACTATACATGTGGTGACCCGACCGGGAATCGAACCCGGGTTACCGCCGTGAAAGGGCGATGTCTTGACCGCTTGACCATCGGGCCATAATACAGGATTTTGCTGAATATTGCCAAAGCCTCACACCCGCCGCGATTGCAGCAAGTACCCCGCAACTTTCAGCAAAACCCTGTAATGTGGTAGCGGTAACTGGATTCGAACCGGTGACACTTCGGGTATGAACCGAATGCTCTAGCCAACTGAGCTATACCGCCACAAACAACCACAGAAAAGTGGTGCATCTGATATTATATAGAAAAGGTTCCCTGTTGTCAAGCATTTTTCACGGAAATTCCCGCAGTATTCCGGCTTTTTCCCCGCTCCGCCTTTCCAGTGTTCCCAGAGGCAAACAAAATAATTCTTTGTCTGAGTCTTTTGCAGGTGAAAAAGCATGGAAATCCAAATATCCCCGGCTCACATTGGAAAAGCCGGGGATATTTTCCATTATTTTCCAATTATACTTTCTGCAATTCTGCCTTCCCACCCATGTAGGGACGCAGCACCTCGGGAATGCGCACGCTGCCGTCAGCACGCAAATTATTTTCCAAAAACGCGATAAGCATGCGGGGCGGAGCCACACAGGTATTGTTCAGCGTATGCGGCAGATAGTTTTTCCCGTCCTCGCCTTTGATGCGGATCTTCAGGCGGCGGCTCTGTGCGTCGCCCAGATTTGAGCAGCTGCATACCTCGAAATATTTCTGCTGGCGGGGGCTCCATGCTTCGATGTCGCAGCTCTTCACCTTCAGATCCGCCAGGTCCCCGGAGCAGCATTCCAGCTGTCGCACCGGGATATCCAGGCTGCGGAACAGCTCTACACTGTTGCGCCACAGCTTTTCGTACCATGCCATGCTGTCCTCCGGCTTGCAGAGCACGATCATTTCCTGCTTTTCAAACTGGTGGATACGGTAAATGCCGCGCTCCTCCAAGCCGTGAGCGCCTT
Organism: Ruthenibacterium sp.; assembly: GCF_017421385.1. Classification (NCBI taxonomy): domain Bacteria; kingdom Bacillati; phylum Bacillota; class Clostridia; order Eubacteriales; family Oscillospiraceae; genus Ruthenibacterium; species Ruthenibacterium sp. The sequence continues at coordinate 2,756 of NZ_JAFOIN010000023.1, forward strand.
TTTCCTTGCGGAAGCAGGGGGAATAGCTGGTGAGCGTCAGCGGAAGCTGGGCCTCAGGGATGAGCTGGTCTACAAAACGGCCGATCATCGTGTGTTCAGACGTGCCGATGAGATACAGATCTTCGCCTTCGATCTTATACATCATGGCGTCCATTTCGGGAAAGCTCATTACACCCTGCACCACGCTGCCATGCATCATGAACGGGGGAATGACATAGGTGAAGCCCTTTTCGATCATAAAATCCCGGGCATATGCCAGAACGGCTTCATGCAGGCGGGCAATATCCCCAAGCAGGTAATAGAACCCATTGCCCGCCACACGGCGGGCGCTGTCCAGGTCGATACCGCCAAAGCGTTCCATGATCTCGGTATGATAGGGGATTTCAAAATCCGGCACAACAGGCTCACCAAAACGCTGTACCTCCACATTCTCGCTGTCGTCGCGGCCGATGGGTACACTGGGGTCCAGCATATTTGGGATGACAAGCATCCGCTGGCGTACTTCCTCCTGAAGCTCCGCCTCACGCATCTCCAACTCTTTCAGGCGATCCGCCTGCTCGGTGACCTGCTTTTTCACAGCTTCCGCTTCGTCCTTTTTGCCTTGTGCCATCAGCGCACCAATGCTTTTGGACAGCTTATTGCGCTGTGCGCGCAGCCCATCGCCCTCGGTAATGGCTGCGCGGTATTCGGCATCCAGCGCGATCACTTCATCCACCAGCAGCAGCTTGCTGTCCTGAAATTTCTTTTTGATATTTTCCTTTACAAGTTCGGGGTTTTCCCGTACAAATTTGATATCCAGCATTATAGATTTCGCTCCTTTTCATATTTTCCCAAGAGATTCGCAAACGCCCTAAGCTGTTCGTCGGAATAGAAACTCACATTCAGGCTGCCTTTGCCTTCTTTGTACTGCACATGTACTTCAGTACCCAGAGCCTCTTTCAGGCTCAATTCCACCTCACAGGGCAGGGGAGGGAGGGTGAGTTCCCGCTTGGGACGGGGTTTTTTCGCCATTTTTTTGCAGAGCGCTTCTGCCTGGCGTACATTCAGCCCTTCTTTGACGATGATGTCTGCCGCCTGCTGCTGCGCTTCGCGGCTTTCCAGCGAGAGCACAGCTTTCGCATGCCCGGCAGACAGCTTGCCCGCGCGCAGATATCCCAGCGCTTTTTCCGGCAGGTTCAGAAGGCGAAGACTGTTTGCCACCGCGCTGCGGCTTTTGGAAAGCCGTGCTGCGGCCGCTTCCTGCGTATAGCTGCACCGTTCCATGAGCTGACGGTATCCCAAAGCCTCTTCCACGGGGTCCAGGTCCTCGCGCTGAAGATTTTCAATGAGAGCAATCTCCATGGCCTGTGTGTCCGAGATATCCTTGATCAATGCAGGGATCTCCGTCAGACCCGCCAGGCGCGCAGCACGCCAGCGGCGTTCGCCCGCTACAATGATATACCCCCCTGCGGGGGACGGACGCACCACGATTGGCTGCAAAACGCCGTGCTCTGTAATACTGGCCGCAAGCTCGGACAATGCCGTATCGTCAAACGCTTTGCGCGGCTGATTTTTGTCCGGCTCTATTTCCGCAAGACGCAGCGTGCTGACGCCTTCATCGCCGCCGCCCGCGCCTGTATCCTGAAACAGGATGTCAAGACCTCTGCCGAGGCCTCCTTTTTTTGCCATGCGTCACGCACCGCCTTTCTTATTGTTTTTGATGAATTCCGCCGCAAGATAAGCGTATGCTTCTGCACCTTTGGACGCGCCGTCGTAGTAATTGATGGGCGCGCCGAAGCTGGGCGCTTCTGAAAGCCGTACATTGCGTGGAATCGTTGTCTTATAAACCTTATTACCAAAGTATTTTTTCACTTCCTGCACGACCTGAAGCGTCAAATTCAGTCTTCCGTCGTACATCGTCAGCAGTACGCCTTCTATCTCAATGTAAGGGTTATACATCTTTTTGACATTTCGGATGGTGTTCATCAGCTCCGACAGACCTTCCAGCGCAAAAAATTCACACTGTATGGGGACCAATACCGTATCGCAGGCGCACAGCCCGTTGAGAGTGAGCAGGTCCAGGGAAGGGGGACAGTCGATAAAAATAAAATCGTATTGATTCAGGACCGGTGTCAAGGCCTCCCGCAGACGGGATTCCCGACGTTCCATATTTACCAATTCCAGGCCTGCACCGGACAATTGGATATTGGAGGCAATCAGGTCCACACGGTATTTTGTGTGCTGAATGCCCGCAGAGGCCGGTGCCTCCCCCGTTAAAAGCTGATATACGCTGGTTTTCACACTGCGCTTTGTCACGCCGAAGCCGCTGGTAGTATTGCCTTGCGGGTCCAGGTCAACAATCAGAACATGCTTGCCCTGCGCCGCAACACTGGACGCCAGATTTACGGCTGTTGTGGTTTTTCCCACCCCGCCTTTTTGATTGGCGACTGCGATCACTTTTCCCAACGGTTTTCCCTCCGGTCTTCTGTATACATTCAACACTATGATTTTAAAGGCAGCTTTTTCTGCTTACACCGCTGTGTTTTAGTATAACACAGCTTGGGGGGCTTTAAAAGGCCTTTTCCGCAAAATGTTCCACGTGGAACATATGCATTTTCCTTTTCCTGCAAAACATTTGTTCCACGTGGAACAATCCATATAAAAACGCCGGGCGGATGTTCCACGTGGAACATCCGCCCGGCGTTTGGATGGAGAAGAAGGAGAACGCAATTTTAAAGGGCCGTATACAAACTTTACAAAATTCACAGGAGCACGACTGTGAGAGGCTCTTGTACGGTAAGACGGCCGGCTTAATCTTAAAAATATTCAATTGACGGGCCGGTGTGTCGGAATTCGCACCACATACTCTATGTAATCCGCCTGTTCACGCTTTTCAGCCGTTGCCGGAATACCGCTTCCCGTCATCATCTTTACGGCACGGTCTATGGTATTTACAAAAATACGCACATCCCGCACCATAACACTGCGCTTCGGTTTTGATTTGTGAGAAAGGACCCGCTCCACCAACGCCTCGGTCTGCTGTACATTATAACCCCGCTCTGCTGCTGTGCGAAGCGCCTTTGTGCGCAGCTCTGAAGTCGGCAGCCGAAGCACCGCCCGTGCATGGCGTTCCGTCAGGTTTGCTTCGGTACAGATATCCTGCTGTTCCTGCGTCAAAGTCAAGAGGCGCAGCTTATTGGCCAGTGTAGGCTGCGCAATACCCAGCCTGCGTGCACCCGCCTCCTGCGTGCAATTCCAAAGGTTCAACAGGTCACGTAATGCACGTGCTTGTTCAAACGGCCCCAGCTGTTCCCGCTGCAGGTTCTCCAGCAAACTCAGAGCAGCCGTCTTTTCATCCTCAAAATGATAGATGATCGCGGGGATCGTTTCCATACCCGTCAGCTTGCATGCCCGCAGGCGGCGTTCCCCGGCAATCAGCTGATACCGCCCGTCTACTGTAGGGCGGACACTGATGGGCTGCAGCAGTCCGTTTTGCAAAATACTCACCGCCAGTTTTTTGATCTCGCCTTCATCAAATACTGTGCGCGCTTGAAAAGGCGACGGTGTGATTTTTTCAATGGGAAGCAGCCATACCTTCGTCTGTTCCGCTGGTTTCTCTTTCGCCAAATCGGGTTCCTCCTTTGCACGCGGGAAATACGCCGAAAAGGGAAAAGAAAAAAGCGTATCCGCGCCAACATCTTGCAACAAGACAAATTGTAGCACGGATACGCTAATATTTCCAGTTATTTCCATTTACATCATTCGACAACCGGATGTCATTTCAACGGGGCTTTTGCGATTTTGCCGCCGTTTCTTGGGTAAACAGGCGGAGTTTGCGATATTTTTTCATACAAAATAAGCGTCCGGGCCGAACCGTCAGGCAACGTCACATCCTGACGGCCCGCATATTTCCCGCCCAGCTTGGCAACCGCACCCTGCGCGGCATCAATTTCCTCATCCGCGCCGCTGCCTTTCATGGCAATGAACACGCCGCCCCGCCTCAGCAAGGGCAGGCAATACTCGGCCAGCACCGGCAGTGCGGCCACGGCCCGGGCCGTGGCCACGTCAAAGCTCTCGCGCCATTGCTTGCGCGCGGCTTCCTCTGCGCGCTCCTTGGCGAATTCGGCTTCCACGCCCAGCGCACTGCAGGCATATTTCAAAAAATCGACCCGCTTGCCCGTCGGCTCCATCAGCGTCAGATCCAGCTCCGGGCGAAACAGCTTCGCCACAATGCCGGGAAACCCTGCGCCCGTGCCAACATCCACCATACGCCCGCACACCTCCGGGCGCGCGGCCAGCAGCAGGCTGTCGATGAAATGACGATCCTCAATGCCTTCGGTATCCGTAATGGCGGTAAGGTTTACTTTTTGATTGTATTCCACCAGCAGCGCGGCATATTCGTCCAGCTTCCGTACCACGGGAGCTGCGTCGATGCCGTAAGCCGCCGCCTTCCGGATGAGGCGCTCTGTATCAATCATAGCTTTTATTCCTTTCCCTCACTTCTGCGCCGTTTCGCCAGCTCCACCGCAAGGCAGGCAACATCCGCCGGGCCGACGCCCGGAATCCGCGCCGCCTGCCCCACGGAACGGGGACGTATCTTCGCCAGCTTCTCCCGAGCCTCCAGACGCAAGCCCGTTAACGGCGCGTAATCAAAATCCTCGGGAATCGGCGTTTCTTCCTGCCGTTTCACCGCGCCGATCTGGCTCTGCTGGCGTTTGATATAGCCCTCATATTTGATCTCCGTTTCCAGGCAATAGGCGATAAAGGGCGTGACGTCCGGGTTTTCCGGCAGCATCCGTGCAATGTCGGTATAACGCAACGCGGGACGTCGCAGAAGCTCTGCGGCCGAGGCCCCGCTTGTGAGAAGCGGCTCGCCTTTTTCCGCAAGGACCGGGTTCGCATCCGCAGGACGCACAACCACTTTTGTCAGGCGGGCAGCTTCCTCCCGGCGCACGGCCCGGCGATGGTTGAACTCCGCCCAGCGCGCGTCGTCCACCAAACCAATCTCCCGGCCCAGCGGCGTGAGCCGCTCGTCGGCGTTGTCCTGCCGGAGATACAGGCGGTATTCGCTGCGGCTCGTCATCATGCGGTAAGGGTCCAGCACGCCCTTCGTCACAAGGTCGTCCACCAGCGTGCCGATATAGCTTTCCTGCCGTTTAAGCACAATGCCCGGCCTGCCCTGTACCGCGCGCGCCGCGTTGAGGCCCGCCAGCAGGCCCTGAGCCGCCGCTTCCTCGTAGCCGGATGTGCCGTTGAACTGGCCCGCGCCATACAGGCCGCGTATCTCCTTGAACTCCAGCGTGGGTGCAAGCGCCGTAGGGTCAGCACAATCATACTCGATGGCGTAAGCCGGGCGCATGATCTCCAAATGCTCGAAGCCCTCTATGGTACGGTACATTTCATTCTGCACAGCCTCGGGCAGGCTGGAGCTCATACCCTGCAGGTACATTTCCTCGGTGTCCAGCCCGCACGGCTCCACAAATATCTGGTGCCGCGGCTTTTCCGCAAAGCGCACCACCTTGTCCTCAATAGACGGACAATATCGCGGGCCGACGCCCTCGATCTTTCCGCCGTACAACGGGCTGCGGTGCAGGTTCGCATGGATAACACGATGCGTCTCCTCATTGGTGAAGGCTATATAGCAATCCACCTTATTTTTCATCTTGCTCTTTGTCAGAAAGGAAAAAGGCTGGATGCTCTCGTCCCCGGGCTGGCGGGTGAGCTTTGAAAAATCGATGCTGCGCCGGTGTACCCGGGCCGGCGTTCCGGTCTTGAAACGGCGCAGCGGCACGCCCGCGGCGCGCAGGCTCTCTGTCAGCGCGCAGGCGGCATGCTGGCCGTCCGGCCCGCTGGCATAGCTGGCCTCGCCCACAAAAATACGGCCGCCCAGATAAGTTCCTGTCGCAACGATCACGGCGTCAGCCCTGTAATATCCGCCCAGATGCGTGCACACTCCGCACACCGCGCCGTCCCGGATGTCCACAGCCGTGATCTCGGCCTGCTTGACTTCCAGATTCTGCGTCTTTTCCAGCAGCTGCTTCATATAGGCGTGGTATTTGCGCCTGTCCGTTTGCACGCGCAGGGAATGGACGGCCGGCCCTTTTCCCATGTTCAGCATGCGGCTCTGCAAAAAAGTGGCGTCCGCCGCAATCCCCATCACACCGCCCAGCGCGTCGATCTCCCGCACAAGATGCCCCTTGGCCGTGCCTCCGATGGACGGATTGCAGGGCAGATTCCCGATGCCGTCCAGCGTGAGCGTGAACAGCGCCGTCTTCGCACCCAGCTTCGCCGCGGCGCAGGCGGCTTCTATTCCCGCGTGCCCTGCACCGATGACCACAACTTCATAACCGCCTAAAATATCCAATGTCCGTTTGCCCCGTTTCTTTGTCCGGCCTGCCGCTCAGCCCTTTAAGCCGCGCGCCTGCCGGTCCATATCCTCCACCACGATATCGAAAATTTCCCCCAGTCCCGCACAATATTCCAGTACCTGCCAGGGTTCGTTTGTGTGAAAATGTATTTTGATGAGATTTTCATCCCCCACGGCCAGCAGGCAGTCGCCTTTAAAGTGCCGGGTGAAATGGTCGTGCACCGTGTCCTCATCCAGGTTTTCGCCCTCGATCAGGAGCTGTGTGTCATACCGAAATTCCGTCATACTGCAGCTCTCCTGTTTTATTCTTTCGCTTTCTGCCCGCCGGCCCTTTTCTCATACAGCTCTTTCACGGCTGCAAGGCCGTCCAAAACCTCCTGACGGGAAAAATCAGCCGCTTCCAGCGCCGCGTCCGTCCAATGCTGCAAATCGGCATAGAACTGCACAGCCACCTGCAAATATGCCGGGCCGGGATGAGCTTCCACTTCGTCAAACAGCAGATTTTCCGCGCTGTTTGCATCTCCCTCCTCCAGCATGGCACACAGGCGCTTATAAAGCAAACCGCTCTCCAGTACATTGCCCTGTTCGTCGAACAACGGAATCGTCTCTTCGGTTTTGACGAACAGCACTTTCCCCAAAAAACGGGCCATATCCTCGATCTGACGCATCAGATAATCATTCGCCGCCATACCGGTCCTCCCTTTGGATGGGCCTGCCGATGCCCAGCGCGCGCCGCCACTCCGGCGCGGGGCCGTCATCGCCCCAATATTCATCCAGGCGGACGATTTTTCCGTGCCGGAACGTAAAAAATGACGCGGCGTGGAAAGAAGTTCCATCCGGACCGTATACCCGCACGGCTGTTGCCGCCACATCCGCCAGTGCATGGACACGTTCTATCTCTATCCGCCAGTTCCCGGGATATTCACGGTTGGCCCGCACAAATTCCTCTGCGGTGAAGCACTCGTCGGTGTTATGCCAGAAAATCAGCGCACCAGGCAGGAAATATGCGGCCAGCGCATCCCACCGCTGCGCGCCGATATCCGCCCACAATGCCTGTGCCAACGCAGCAGAATCCATTTTTCCATTCCTTTCCGAAAGGTCGTCTTTCCGTGCGCTTTGTTTTCTTGTAAAGAAACGACCAAAATATAATACAATTTGTAATATTATAATATAATTTCAATTATTGTACTTTATTTACCGACACAAAACCTGGAAAATACTTCGTCGATCACATCATCCCCGGCATTTTCCCCAGTCAATTCGTACAGCGCATGCAGAGCGTCATCCACGCATACGCCCGCTGCGTCCAGCGTGTATCCGCCGTTTACAGCCTCCAGCGCGTCCGCAAGCGCAGCCTGTGCTGTGCGGGCGGCAGCGAGCTGGCGCTCATTTGCCAGAAGCCCTGCGTCGGGGTCCGCTTCCGCCAAATGAAGCGCGTCTGTGACCGCCTGCTCCACCGCCGGAAGAAACGCCGCGTCCTTCGCGCTGATGTTCACCACCGTGCTGAAATAAGGCCGCAAACTTTCTTCATCCGCCTGCTGCGGCAGGTCCGTTTTATTGAGGATCGCCACGGCCGGCCGGCCCGCGCACTTTTCCGCCAGCGAAAGATCGGCGGGGGAGAGAGGCGCGGAGCCGTCGAACACTGCAAGGACCAGGCCGGCGCGTTCCAAGTGGCGGTAGCTGCGGCGGATGCCTTCCGCCTCCACCAGATCGTCGGTGTCCCGGATACCCGCCGTATCCGCCAGAAGCAGACGAACCCCGGCCAGCTGGATCTCCTGCTCCACCACGTCCCGTGTGGTACCCGCCACGGGCGTAACGATGGCACGCTCAAAACCGGAGAGCAGGTTCAGCAGCGTGCTTTTGCCCACGTTTGGGCTGCCGATGATGGCTGTGTCCACACCGCGGCGCAGCACCGCGCCCGCATCATAGCCCGCAATCAGCTTATCCAGCGCCGCCTTCGCGCACCCGAGGGAAGCTTCCAGCGCCCCCATCGAAAGCTCCGGTACATCTTCCTCCGGATAATCCGTATAGGCGGCGATATGTCCGGCGAGCGACACAAGGTTTTCCTGCACAGATTTTATCTTTGCGTACAGCGCTCCTTCCATGGCGGCAGCGGCGGCAGCGGCGGCCTGCCGGGAGGTAGCGTTGATCAGGTCCATTACAGCTTCCGCCTGTGTGAGCGAGATACGCCCGGACAAAAACGCGCGTTTTGTAAATTCGCCCGGCCCGGCCGGAGCAGCGCCAGCCGCACAGCAGGCGCGCAGCAGACGCGCGCTCACGGCGCTGCCGCCGTGGCAGGAAAGCTCCACCACATCCTCGCCCGTATAGCTGTGAGGCGCGCGGAAGCAAAGCGCTACCACCTCGTCGCACAGCGCCCCGTCCTCCACAAAATGGCCGAACAGCGCTGTATAACCCGACGCGGCACGCAGGCTTTTATTCGGATTTTTGGGCCGGAATACCGCTTCGGCCACGCTGTAAGCCCCGCTGCCGGAAATACGCACGACGGCGATGCCCCCCACGCCCGGCGGCGTAGCAATGGCCGCGATGGTCCCATTCTGCTGCACCAAAGCCCGCATGCCCCTTTCTTTTCAAATTCGTTTAATTGTAGCACAAATGTGAATGGTTCTCAAGATAGAACATATCTTCAGGCAGCTCAAATATTTTAGAACAGCCAATACACAAACCCATCTGAAAATTCCAGACCCAGCTTTTTCTGCAGCTCCATAGAAGCCGTATTGCCCTCAATGACTTGACAATAGGGGATAGCGCCCTCCTTCAGTGCGCGGCGGATGGCTCCCGCCTCCAGGGCGTAGCCAAGGCCGCGCCGCCGATAAGCCGGCAGGACCTCCAGCATACCGATGCTGCCTTCCTCGTGGATGCCAATGAAGCCCGCCAGCACGCCATCCAAAAACGCGCCCGTCATTGCGCCCGCGGCAAGGCGTTCCGCTACATAATCCCGGCCCGGCGCCATGTGGTAGTGTTCAAACACAAGGTCCGTATGGCTTTCATCCAGAATGCGCAGTTCCACGCCCGGCACGGGCGCGGGCGGCACAGGCCGCAAATACCGTGCCTGACGGCACTTTTGTCCGCCTGTACAGCCTGTTTCCTCCCGAAGAAGGCGGGCGCACAACGCACCGTGGGCCACATAAAGCCCGGTGCGGGGCAGATGTGCCAGCGCCGCGCGCGCCTCCCGCTCCGTTTCGGCGCAAAGCACCGCCGCGCCGCTGGCACGCTCATGCATGGCCAGCGCATGCTGTGTGCAGTATAAAACGTCCGCCGTGCCCCGGCGCAGCATCTCCAAAAGATCCGCATTGCCCACAGGCTCCGCGGCAAGGTACTCCTCCGCTGTCACGATACGGCCTCCTTTGATCCGAATAACAGGGAAGGCCGTCCGGGCAGGGGAGAAGCGCTCCTCCCCGCGCACGGGCGGCCGTATGTCGCTTTTTTGCGCCCTCTTACCGCTTCGTGCCCTTGAAGATTTCCACTTCCGTGGCGGGCAGATCGCTTTTGAAGCTGTGCTCGTCGCGGCGCAGGTTTCCGCAAAGGCAGGTCTCCTCGCCCTTGGCATCCAGAGGCATGTAATAGCCGCACTGCACACAGCGCGCGTACAGGCCCGGCTTACGTTTAAACTGCTTTGCCATAAAGCCCGTGGCTTTTGGGCCGTGGCCCACATAAGCAAAATTCATGCTTTTTTTCAGTGCCTCCTGCTGGGCGGCGATCTGTGTTTTGTCTACATTCCAGTTTTTCATATCCATAGGACGCTTCTCCTTTTACTGTTTCTCGCCGCCGTCCTGTTCTCCGGCGCCGATGTTTTCTTCAAAGGCGGAAACCGCCTGTTCCACTTCTTTTTCCATGGTTTCCTTGTCCAGGCTCATCGCCTCGGCCGCCTCCTGGAGCACTTCCTTCAGCTCCGACGGCTCGCCGGGCTTTTTCGGCGCCGTTACGGCAAACCCGACGGCCAGCACCAGCAGCACCACCTTCGCCGCCATGCCGAGATAGCCCGGCGTCAAACCATCCGCCAATTCCTGCCCGAGGGTGGACAGTCCGGAAAGGATCAGATTGACCTCCAGATCATAGTACACCGCAATAAACAGCAGATAGAACAGCGCGCTGCCCGCAAGCACCTTTTTGCCCACGGGAGAAAGCACGCCGTCCCGGCTGAACAGCCACACGCACGCGGCCGCAAAAACGGGCGCGGCCGCAATCTCCGCCAAAACCATAATGGGCACGCCCGTGAGCGCGGCATTGTTCATCATGTACCGCACAATGAACATCTGAAATACGGCCAAAACTCCGAACAGCACCGCTGAGATCTGTTTTCCCTGTTTCAAAAAGCAACCCTTCCATCCTTATTTTTCCCCGGCCGGGGGACGGTTCCTTGCTGCGGCTGCTTTTCAGCCGGGCTCTTTTCTGCCGGAGCGGAAAGCTTACTCGCCGTCCTCCGGCGCCGCGCCTTCTTCGCCGGCGGCATTCTGCGCTTCCTCAGCCTCCAGAGCCGCCAGCTCTTCGGCGGAAAGCTCCTCCTCGGCGCCGTCGTCCTCGGGCTTTGCGGTCTCCTCCTCGTCGGAATGCTCGGTGCGGGCAACCGTCACCACGCGGTCGCCCTCGCCCAGGCGCATCACGCGCACACCCGAACCATAGCGGCTCTGCACGTTGATATCCTCCACATGCATGCGGATGATGATGCCCTCCAGGCTGATGAGAATGATATCGTCGGTGTCGTCGATGACCTTAAGCCCCGCGACGTGGCCTTTGCTGCCGTAGTTCCGGATTCCCAGGCCGCCGCGGTACTGGGTTCGGTAATCCCGCACGTCCGTGCGCCGCCCCTTGCCTTCTTCCGTAACGGTGAGCACCGTTGCGCCCTCGCGTACGACACCCACGCCCACAACGCTGTCGCCCTCTTTCAGGCGGATGGCTCGGACGCCTGTGGCCGTGCGGCCCAGCGGACGGGCATCGTTCTCACTGATGCGGATGGCCATGCCGTTCCGCGTCGCAACGATCAGCTCGTCTTCGCCGCTGGTGATACGAGTCCACGCAAGGGAGTCTCCCTCGTTCAGGTTGATGGCGATAAGTCCGTTTTTGCGGATGTTGCTGTAATTTGCCAGAGCCGTGCGCTTGATGACGCCCGCTTTTGTGACCATCGTCAAATAGCCTTCGGCGTTGTCGCCGCCAGACACGCGCAGCATGCTCGTCACCTGTTCGCCGTCCTGCAGAGGCAGCAGGTTCACAATGTTCACGCCGCGGCTGGTACGGCTGCCCTCGTACACCTGGTATCCTTTCAGCCGGTACACGCGGCCCATATCCGTTACAAACAGGATATAGTCATGCGTAGAGGCAAGGAACAGCTCTTCCACAAAATCTTCATCCTTGCGGGACAAGGCTGTGATGCCGCGGCCGCCGCGGCGCTGCGCCTGATACGTATCCGACGGCTGCCGCTTGATGTAGCCTGCGTGCGTCAACGTGAACACGCTTTCCTCCTCGGGGATGAGATCCTCAATATCCACTTCGCCGGAGACATGGGCAATCTCGGTACGGCGGTCATCGCCGTACTTTTCACGCATGGCGTTCAGCTCATCCTCCACCACCTGCAGCACCTTTGCATCGTCGGCCAGAATGCCGCGCCAGTCGTCGATCTTCGTATGCAGGTCGCCCAATTCGTTCTCTATTTTCAAAATCTCAAGGCCCGCCAACTGGCCCAGTTGGAAATTGACGATGGCTGTTGCCTGCGGGTCGTCAAAACCGAATTTTTCCATGATGGCGGCTTTTGCCTCGGGCTTGCCGCCCTTGCACGCGCGAATCGCGGCGATGATCTCATCCACGATGTCCACGGCGCGGCGCAGGCCCTCCAGAATATGAGCGCGCTCCTCGGCCTTCTTCAGGTCGAACTGGGTGCGCCTGCGGATGACCTCATCCTGAAACGCCAGATATTTCTGAAGCATCTCTTTGAGCGTCATTACCTTGGGCACGCCCTTGTCCAGCGCCAGCATGATAACGCCAACGGTGTCCTGCAATTGAGTAAAGCGGTACAATTGGTTGAGCACCACCTGGGGGTTCGCCTCGCGCTTGAGTTCCACCACCACGCGCATGCCTTCGCGGTTGGATTCGTCGTTCAGGTCGGAAATGCCGTCGATCCGCTTTTCTTTCACAAGGTCCGCGATGTTTTCGATCATGCGCGCTTTGTTCACCATATAGGGGATCTCGGTGATGATGATCTGAAAACGCCCGTTGGATTTTTCTTCGATGGCAGCACGGCCGCGCAGCGTGATCTTGCCGCGGCCCGTGGCATATGCGGCACGGATGCCGCTGCGGCCCATAATGACGCCGCCGGTGGGGAAGTCCGGCCCCTTGATGTGCTCCATCAGGCCGGCCAGGTCGATGTCCGGGTCATGGATCAGCGCGACGATGCCGTCGATGACCTCCCGCATGTTGTGGGGCGGAATATTGGTGGCCATACCCACGGCAATGCCGCTGGAGCCGTTGATGAGCAGGTTCGGCACGCGGCAGGGCAGCACGCTGGGTTCCTGCTTGGACTCGTCGAAGTTCGGCACGAAATCCACGGTATCCTTTTCGATATCGCGCATGAGGTCCACGCTCATCTTGCTCATGCGGGCCTCAGTGTAACGGTAGGCGGCAGGGGGGTCGCCGTCCACAGAACCGAAGTTTCCCTGTCCCTCCACAAGCGGGTACCGCATGGAGAAATCCTGCGCCAGACGCACCATCGCGTCATATACGGATGCGTCGCCGTGGGGATGGTACGAGCCCAGCACCGCGCCGACCGTATCGGCGGACTTTTTGGTGGGATGAGACGGGTCGTTGCCGCGCTCGTGCATCGTGTACAGAATACGCCGGTGCACGGGCTTCAGGCCGTCGCGCACGTCAGGCAGCGCGCGGGCCGTGATGACGGACATCGAATAGTCGATGAAGGCGGACTCCATTTCCTCCTTGATGTCCCGGACGATGAGCCTCGTCCCTTCGGTTATCGTGTTATCAATCATGTTATCTTCCTATCTTTCAAAGGCACTTGTGCGCCGTGCTGCCCTGCAGCCGTGCGCTTTTTATACGGCATTGTCCGACGGGCCACGCCGTCAGACATCCAGATTCGCGTACTGGGCGTTCCTTTCAATGAACTCTTTGCGCGGCTCCACCTTGTCGCCCATCAGGATTGTGAACGCCTCGTCGGCGGCCATCGCGTCCTCGATGGTGATCTGCACGATCACACGGTGCTCCGGGTCCATCGTGGTCTCCCAAAGCTGCTCGGGATTCATTTCGCCAAGGCCTTTGTAACGGCTCACCTTGGTGCCCTGGCCCATCTCGGCGGAGATCTGGCTCATTTCAGGCTCGTTGTACGCGTAGCGTACCTGCTTTCCCTTCTGCAGCTTGAACAGCGGCGGCTGTGCGATATACACATAACCTCCTTCAATGAGCGGACGCATATACCGGAAGAAGAACGTGAGCAGCAGCGTGCAGATATGGCTGCCGTCCACGTCGGCATCGGCCATGATGAATACCTTGTGGTAGCGCAGCTTGGAGACGTCGAACTCCTCGCCCAGGCCGCAGCCCAGCGCCGTCACAACAGGAGTAAGCTTGTCGTTGCCGTAAATTTTGTCGATGCGCGCCTTTTCCACGTTGAGCATCTTGCCCCACAGCGGAAGGATAGCCTGTATTTTGGAATCGCGCCCCATCTTGGCGCTGCCGCCGGCGGAATCGCCCTCCACGATGTAGATTTCTGTTTTCGTGGGGTCCTTCTCACGGCAGTCCGCCAGCTTGCCGGGCATACGGCTGTTTTCCAGCGCAGACTTGCGGCGCACCAGCTCGCGCGCTTTTTTGGCGGCCTCGCGGGCACGGGCGGCCTGCATGGCTTTTTCATAAATGGCCTTTGCCACCGCCGGATTTTCTTCAAAAAATTCCTTCAGCTTGTCGTACACGATGCCGGAGACAAGGCCCCTTATCTCGGTATTGCCCAGCTTCGCCTTTGTCTGTCCTTCGAACTGCGCCTCCGTCAGCTTCACGCTGATGACGGCTGTCAGGCCTTCGCGCACGTCCGAGCCGGAAAGGTTGTCGTCCTTCTCCTTGATATAACCCTTTTCACGGCCGAAATCGTTGAACACACGGGTGAGCGCGGATTTAAAGCCCTCCTCATGGGTACCGCCGTCCGGAGTGTTTACATTGTTTGCAAAGGAAAGGATCAGCTCGTTGTAGCTGTTGTTATACTGAAGCGCCACTTCGGCGATGGAGTCGTTAAGCTGCCCCTTCAGATAGATTACGTCCGGGTGCAGCACCTCAAGCTGCCGCTTTTGGTGGATGTGGTCCACAAAGCTGCGGATGCCGCCCTCGTAGCACATGCTCTCCTGCTTTTCCTGCCCGGCGCGCTCGTCCGTCAGCGTGATGCGCACGCCGGCATTCAAGAACGCCTCTTCGCGCAGGCGTGTGTTCAGAGTGTCATAATCGTAGTCCAGCACCTCGAACATCTCGGGGTCCGGCTTGAACGTGACCGTCGTTCCGTCCGGTTCGTCCGTGGGGCCCAGATTCTGCAGGTCGGCGTCAGCCACACCGCGCTTAAAACTCTGTTTGTATGCCACGCCGTCCTTGCGCACCACGACATTGAGCCATTCGCTCAGCGCGTTAACGACGCTGGCGCCCACGCCGTGCAGACCGCCGGCGACCTTGTACCCGGAATTGTCACCGCCGAATTTGCCGCCCGCGTGCAGGATGGTGAATACCACGGTAACGGCCGGGATGCCCAATTTCGGCTGGATATCCACAGGGATGCCGCGGCCGTTGTCCGTTACGCGGATGATATTGCCCTCCCGGATATTGACCTCGATATGGTCGCAGAAGCCGGCGAGCGCTTCGTCGATGGCGTTGTCCACGATTTCGTACACCAGATGGTGCAGGCCGCGCGGCCCGGTGGAGCCGATATACATGCCCGGGCGCTTGCGGACGGCCTCGAGGCCCTCCAGCACCTGGATCTGGCTGCCGTCGTATTCATGCTGCGGATGTTGCTGTTCTGACATGACACATTCTCCAAACTTATAATTTTTCCGCCGTCCGCCACAGGGGGCGGGCGGGGAAAGAGGTGGTATTTCAAACGCGGCGCGGGCTTTACACGAAGAAAGCCGCGGCGGCGCGGAACCTGGGAGCCGCTCTATTTTCCGGCGGCTCCCTATTTTTCGATGTTGCTGATGCCGTCCACATACCCGCTGCGCTTTTTCAGCGTGCCCGCGGAGATCTGGCTGATGTATACGGCGGGCGATTCTCCCGTAGTTACGATAAAGCTTTTGGGCAGCTCGCCCGTCACAGTTACCACGCGGCCCGCTTTCTCGGCGGCCGCAAGATAATCGCGGGTGTGCCGGGAAAGCGAAGCAGTGTCCAAATCGAATATCCCGAGAATGTCCCGGGTGCGCACAATGCTCTCCTGTCCGAGATGAAGATACATAAAAACCTCCGTTTTTGGGTGATGCGTTTTGTGCTGCAGCCGCGCTTTTACAGCGCGTGCAGTATGCCGCCCTCCATGCGGTATACCCGGCCGCTGGTTCTGCGGAACAGATCCGGATCACAGGCGGTAACGATGGTCTGGCGGTGCTCCATTCGGCTGAGCAGGTAAGACTGCCGCGTTTCATCCAGCTCGGAAAGCACGTCGTCCAGCAGCATCACAGGATGCTCGCCCGTGATTTTTTGCGCGCCCGCAGCCTCGGCCAGCTTCAGGCTGAGCACAGCGCTGCGCTGCTGCCCCTGGCTGGCGAAAACCTTTGCCGCCCGGCCGTCGATGGAAATGGAAAAATCCTCCCGGTGAGGTCCCGCCGTACAGAAGCCTGCCGCGATGTCCCGCGCCCGGCTTTCCCGCAGCACGGGCGCAAGGCCCTTTTCCGGCTCGAAAGACGGCTCGTACTGAATGGCCAGCGTTTCGCTGCCGCTGGCGATGTCCCGGTATGTCCCCGTGATCTCCGGCTCGATGAGCGCAAGATATTCCTGTCTTTTTGCGCTGACAGCCGCACCGCTCTCGGCCAGCTTTTCGTCGAACACATCCAGCAGACCGTTCGCATCCGGCGTCTGCCAGTAGCTTTTCAAAAGGGCGTTCTTTTGCGTCACCAGCCGGGAATACTGGCGCAGAAGCGTCACATAGCCCGGATAAAGCTGACATAACGCTGCATCCAGAAAACGCCGCCGTCCCTCCGGGCTTCCCTTCACGAGGCTCAGGTGGCCGGGGTCGAACACAACGGCCGTGAATGTTCCCGCCGCGTTGGCCGCGCGCCCGTAATCCACGCCGTTGACGCGCACAGTGCGCGCCTTGCGCGCGCCCGGCTGCCCGCCCACAAAAACGCGGATGCGGCTCTCTTTGCCAAAGCCCTGCGTTTCGCCCTCCGCTACGGCGTATCCGGCATTTTCGCGAATTAGTTCCGCATCCTTTGCGCCGCGGAAGCTTTTGCCTCCGGTCAGCAGCCACACGGCCTCCAGCAGGTTCGTCTTGCCTTGGCCGTTTTTTCCGCAGATGACGGTCAGCTCCCGGCCCGGCTCAAAACGCGCCGCCGGAATGTTGCGGTAATTTTCGACCTCCAGAGCTTTCAGGATCACGCGCCAGCTACCTCGATTTCACTTCCGCCGAAGGAGACGCGGTCGCCCGGGCGTATTTTTTTGCCGCGCATGGTGCAGGCCTCGCCGTTCACACAGACGAGTCCCTCCTGTACCACGGACTTGGCTTCGCCGCCCGTTTCACACAGGCCCGCGTATTTCAGCAGCGCGTCCAGCTTGATGAACTCGGTATGGATGACGATACGGTCAGTCATTTTTGAACCTCACAGGCAGAACGAGGAACAAAAAGTCGCCGCCGTCCTTGGGCAGTACTTTTACAGGCGAGAGCGGACCGCTCACCTCAAACACCAGCTTGTCGCAGCGGGAATACCGCAGTGCATCCAGCAGGTAACGGTTGTTGAAGCCGATCTCCACAGGTTCACCCTCAATTTCTGCATCCAGTTCGTCGACAACCTTGCCCAGCGTTGTCTGACAGCGCACGGTGATGTTGCCGTCGAAGGTGATGCGCAGCGGGTTTTTCAGACGCTCGGTGATGATGAGGCTTGCGCGCTCGATGGAATTTGAAAAATCACGCACGTCCACGGTAACACGGGTGTGATAGCCCTCGGGGATGACGCGCTTGTAATCGAGAAAATCCCCTTCGATCAGTCGGCTGATGACCGTGTAGGTGCGGGAAGAAAACACCACAAAACGGCGGTTGGCCGCAATGTGGACCACCTCGTCGTCGTCGGTGAACAGCTTGATGGCTTCCGCCAGCGTTTTGGCCGGGATGATGATACTGATGTCTTTTGCGGCCTTTACGGGTTTTTCGATGATGGCCAGCCGGTAGCCGTCCAGCGCGACGACTGTCAGCTTATCCGGTTCTATGGCGAACAGTTCGCCGGTGTGGGCGGGTTTTTTGTCGTCTTGGGAAACGGCGAACAGCGTGGTCTCCACCATTTCGCGGAAAGTGGGTGTTTCCAGGTCCAGCGTATGGTCCGCGCCGGGGCTGGGCAGCTCGGGGAAGTCGCCGGGGTTCATACCCATGATATCGAATTCCGTAATGCCGCCCTTGATGGTGGTGGCGTTTGTTTCGGTGGCGGTTATCTCCACTTCGCTGCTGGACAGGCGGCGCACCATGTCGCCCAGCAGTTTGGCTGAAAGCACGACCTCGCCCGGCTCCAGTACGTTTGCCTCGATGCTTGTGGTGATGCCCATTTCTAGGTCGTAGCCGGTAAGCGTCAGGCTGAAGCCCTCAGCTTTCATCAGGATGCCTTCCAGCACCGGAATGGAGCTGCGCTGGGTGACGGCTTTGGACACGCCTGCCACGGCGTTAGACAGCAGGGTGCGGTCACAGATCATTTTCATGAGGAAGTTCTCCTTTGTTTGGATTTTTGAAAAATAAGCCTAAAAGAGAAATATGTGAATAGACGTAGTAATAGGGGCTGTGGATTTGTTGAATGTGTTTGATACATGCGCATTCCGCCGCGGTTTTTTCCAGGTTTTTGGGGCGTGAAAACGGTGTTGAATTTTTGTTGGATTTCAACACGGAGAATTTTAGGGTTTTGAAAGCCGTGGAAAACGATTGTTGAAAGTTGAAAACTATGTTGAAAACTTATCCGACCCGGCAGCTCTGATTTTACGTCAGGTCCGCACGTTTTTGATGATGTCCTCCACGGTCTCCCGCAGGCGGGTATCCGTTTCCAGCTTTTTCTGCATATCGTTGATGGAATACACAACGGTGGAGTGGTCCCGCCCGCCGAATTCGCTGCCGATGTCCTCCATGCTCATGCCGGTGATCTCCCGCACTACATACATGCTCACCTTGCGGGCGCTGGAAACATTGGAGCGCCGGGACGGCCCGCGCAGCATGTCGGCCGTCGTATTGTAAGTGCGCGCCACCTCGGACAATATTTTCTCCACGGTGATGGGAACGGGCTGTGTTTCGTTCAGGATATCCTTGATGGCGTTTTGAGCCGCGCCGATGACGGGCTGGATGCCTTCCAGCTTACGGTAGGCGTTCAGCTTTTTCACCGCGCCCTCCAGCTGACGGATGTTGTTTTTCAATCGGTTGGCGATGTACTCGGCCACTTCGTCCGGCATTTCCAGGCCCAGCAGATCAGCCTTGCGGCGGATGATGGCCACGCGCGTTTCAAAATCCGGCGGCTGGATGTCCGCCGTCAGGCCCATTTCGAAACGGGTGCGCAGGCGCTCCTCCAGGCTTTTGATCTCCTTTGGGGGACGGTCGCTGACAAGCACGATCTGCTTGCCAGCGTTATACAGCGTGTTGAAGGTGTGGAAAAATTCCTCCTGCGTGGATTCCTTGCCGCCGATGAACTGGATATCGTCCACCAGCAGCACGTCGGCCGCGCGGTATTTGTTGTGAAATTCCGCCGTGGTGTTGTCGTGGATGGCGCTGATGATCTCGTTGGTAAATTTTTCACCGTCCACGTATACGATGTTATAATCCGGGAAATTTTTATGGATTTCAAACTGGATGGCGCCGAGAAGGTGCGTTTTGCCCAGGCCCGAACCGCCCCAGATGAACAGTGGGTTATAAGCGCCGGATGGATTCGCCGCAACGGCCTGCGCGGCTGCGTGGGCAAACTTGTTGGTGGAGCCGACGATGAAGTTTTCAAACGTAAATTCATAATTGCCGCCGCCGGGCACCTCGGCGGGCGCCTGTTCGACAGGCGCCGGGATGGTGAGCTCCACATCGATGTCAAAACCCAGCAATTCCTTGAACGCCTCACGCAAAAGGTCCTTATAGCGCGTCTCCACGATGCCCTTTACAAAATCCGAGCGCACGGAAAGCGTGGCCACACTGCCCTCAAAGGACACTGGCTC
Source organism: Ruthenibacterium sp. (assembly GCF_017421385.1). Classification (NCBI taxonomy): domain Bacteria; kingdom Bacillati; phylum Bacillota; class Clostridia; order Eubacteriales; family Oscillospiraceae; genus Ruthenibacterium; species Ruthenibacterium sp. Next base: position 22,458 of record NZ_JAFOIN010000023.1, read on the forward strand.
GATGCCGTCGATGAAAAGATTGTAAGTCGCCAGCACAAGGCGTTCCTTGCAGTACTCCTTTACAGCGGCGAAAACCTCGTCGAATGAACTCATAGTATGAAAAACAACTCCCAAACAATTCAATGCAATATTGATAAGATTATATCACATTTTTTCATACAGAACAATTCTTTCCTCTACATTACTTTATTTACAATATAGAATACCCTGATAGCGTTGCCGCACGCGGTCTGTTTGAAACATGCGGACGGAAAAAACCGCGCGTGTCCCCCGGCGGCGGATGCAGGCGGGTGGAAAAAGGCAGAAAAGTGTTGACACAGAGCCGCTTTTTCGGTTATACTCTTATGTTGCAAGGCTGTCTCTGCCAGCAGAGACGGCTTTCTAGACAAGAGCAGAGACGGTACTACAAGATGTTGTGGTTCCATCAGGGAGGAGCTTTTTTTATGAAACGTACATTCCAGCCCAAGAAGCGCCACCGCGCCACAAAGCACGGCTTTTTGGCCCGCAGCAAGAGCAGCAACGGCCGCAAGGTCCTGGCCGCCCGCCGCGCCAAAGGCCGCGCGAAGCTGGCTGCCTGAGAAGGCGGCGCTCAGCAGCGTTCGGGCCGGCGTTTCTGCCGGCCCGCGCAAATGCGTCTGCGTCCCGGCCGGGATGCGGAAAAAAGAAAACGGCGCGCCCTGCGGCGCCGCCGTGAAGCAAGGCCACTGGCAGGTGGCCTTTTTGCGTATACCATGAAATGAAAGGGCCTTACCCATGCGTTATCATCCCCTGACACGCAACAATGAGTTCGCGCGCGCATACACGCGCGGAAAATCGTTCGTGCACCCGCATGTGGTGCTGTATGTGAACAAAAATCGTCTGGGCCGCACGCGCGTGGGCATCACCGCAAGCAAAAAAATAGGCAACGCCGTAACGCGCAACCGCGCGCGCCGCGTTCTGCGGGCCGCGCTGTACGAGGTGCTGCCGCCGGACGTGGGCGGGTACGACCTGGTGCTGGTGGCCCGCGGCCAGACACCGCGCCTGAAAAGCACACAGGTGGCGAAAACACTGGAAAGGCAGCTGCGCGCCGCCGGCCTTGTGCAGGAATGAGTTTATGGTGAAGCGCTTTCTCATTTTTCTGATAAAAGGCTATCAAAAATTTATTTCGCCGCTTTTGGGTGATAACTGCCGTTTTTATCCCACCTGCTCGGCTTATGCCATCGAAGCGCTGCGGGTGCACGGCGCGCTCAAAGGCAGCCTTTTGGCAACCTGGCGCATTCTGCGCTGCAACCCCTTCGGCAGGCCGGGGCTGGACCCGGTTCCCCCAAAGGGAAAATGGCGCAATGACCCGCCCACTCCGCTGCGGCCCGGACAGGCTCCGGCTGAGGATGGTGGGGAGAGGGAATAAGGAATGAGGCTGCGCCGCTTTCCGCACGGACACCGAAATACGCGCCGCATGCGCACGGCGCGTCCCACTTCACATAAAAAAAACGCCCGGGCGCAGGGCAGAATAGGACAGCGAATATGAATTTCTTAGGTTTCCTCGCACCCCTTCTCGGCATCATTATGGAATGGATCTACAAGCTGATCCCGAGCTACGGCTGGACGCTCATCATCTTCACGCTGCTCACGAAGATACTGATGTTCCCGCTCAGCGTCAAGCAGCAGAAGAGCACGGCCCGGATGTCGGCATATCAGCCCATGATGCAGGAGATACAGAAAAAATGGGCCAATGACAAGAACCGCCAGCAGGAGGAACTGATGAAGTTCCAGCAGGAGACGGGCATGTCCATGACGGCGGGCTGCCTGCCTATGGCTGTGAACTTCCTGGTGCTTTTCGGCCTCATCGAAGTTGTTTACCGTCCGCTGCAGTACATCCTGCGTGTGCCAAAGGAACTGATCGACAAAGCCGTGGAGCTTGCGAACAGCGCACTGGGCATGAACCTGATGGCAAACAATTTTACGGTTCAGAACGACATCATCAACGCGGTCAAATCCTCGCCGGACGTGTTTTCCAGCGTGTTCAGCGCGGACCAGATCGCCAGCATCAGCGATTTTAACTTTATGTTCCTGGGCATCGACCTTTCCCGGGTGCCCCATTTTGCTTTTGACGCGGCCAGCCTGATGCTGATGATCATCCCCATCCTCTCGGTGGTGACGATGATCCTTTCCCAGATCATCACCATGAAGATGAGCGGACAGGAGATGCAGGGCGCCATGAAGTGGATGCCCTGGATCATGAGCCTGATGTTCGTGTACTTTGGCTTTACGGTGCCGGTCGGCTTCTCTCTGTACTACACCGCTTCCAACGTTGTGATGCTCGTACAGTCCATTATCCTGAAGAAAATGTACGACCCTGAAGAGATGAAAAAGCAGGTCCAGGCGGAAATAGAAGCAAAACGCGCGGAAAAGAAGAAAAAGAAACAGGTAAAAGTGACCACAGACGACGGCAGGGAACAGGTAAAGGAAGTAAGCGAAGCAGAGCTTGCGCGCATCCGCCTTGCCCGCGCCCGTGAGTTGGACGAAGAACGCTACAAAGACGAATAAGCCCCCGGGCTTTCAAGGAGGGATATTTCCATGCGTGAAGTGATCAAAACAGGCAGAACGGTGGAGGACGCCACCGAGCTGGCGCTGGCCGAGTTGGGCGTAAGCGCCGAAGAGGCGGGCATTGAAGTGCTGGAGCTGCCCCAGCGCAGGCTGTTCAAGAGCATCCCGGCCAAGGTGCGCGCCTATGTGGAGGATGAGGAAGTCCCTGAGGCGCCTGCGCCCAAGGAAGAAAAGCCTTTGCCAAAGGCCGCGCCGAAAGCAGCCGAGTTGCCGGACGCCCCCAAGGCCGGGGCCCCTGCCGCGCAGCCGGAGCAAGCACAGCCCGCTGCAGGGCCTGTTGAGGAGCCCATCGACCTGGAGCAGAACCCTAAGGCCCGCGAAGCGGTGGAGTATCTGAAGGAGATCTGCGCAAAAATGGGCGCGCAGGGCCTGACCATCACGCCCGTCAAACAGGGCGAGGCCACCATCCTGAAGGTTGAGGGCGAGAGCGCCGGTACGCTGATTGGCCACCGGGGCGAAGTGATGGAAGCGCTGAGCTACCTGACAAGCCTTGTGGCAAACCGCGCGGGCGGCGACTACATGAAGATCGGTCTGGACATCAACCATTACCGATCCAAGCGCGAGGCAAACCTGACAGCGCTGGCAAAGCGCATCGGCGCGAAGGTGGCCCGCACGGGCCGCGGCCACACGCTGGAGCCCATGAATCCCTCTGAGCGCCGCATCATCCATTCCGCCATCAGCGAGATGGAGGGCGTAAAGAGCGAGTCCATCGGTGAGGGCGCAAACCGCCGTGTTGTTATTTCCAGCACCAATCCCAGCGCCCGCCCCCCGCGGGATAACCGCGGCGGCAAAGGCGGCAAGGGCGGCCGCCCCGCAGGACGCGG
>NZ_JAFOIN010000024.1:0-37239 GCF_017421385.1 Ruthenibacterium sp.
CCGCCCCGCGGCAAAAGACAGCGGCGGCGTCCCGTGCTGCGCAGGGTGCTGCTGGGCGTGCTGTGCCTGTTTTTGGCCGCGTGCCTCAGCGTGGGGGGCTATCTGTATGCTTCTACGCGCAACGACTTTTTGTGGCTGGATCTGGAGCAGCTGCCGCACCGGGAGGCGACCATCCTGTATGCGCAGGACAGGGAAACCGGTGAATGGGTGGAGTATGCCCGGCTGGAGGCCACGCAGCAGAAGATATGGGTGCCGCTCTCGGAGATTCCCGAGGACATGCAGCACGCATTTGTGGCCATTGAGGACAAGCATTTTTACGAGCATCACGGCGTTTCCCTCACGCGCACGGCGTACGCGGTGCTCAACGAGATGAAAAAGGCGCTCACCGGAACCTATTTCGGCAACGGCATCAAGCAGGGCGCCTCCACCATCGACCAGCAGCTCATCAAGAACCTGACGCGGGACGACGAGGCCGGCGGCCTGGAGGGCTATATGCGCAAGGTGCGGGAGATCTGGCGCGCTTATCGTCTGGACGCAAAGTACGACAAGGAGACCATCCTGGAGGCATACCTCAACGTCATAAGCTTTACCGACAACACGGCGGGCGTGGAGGCCGAAAGCATCAAGCTGTTCGGAAAATCCGCCAGGGACTTATCTCTGGCCCAGTGCGCCTCCATCGCCTCCATCACCAAAAACCCTTACCGGTACGACCCGCGCACCCATGAAGAAGAGCATTTGAGCCGCCGCAATTACATTCTGTACGAGATGTGGCAGCAGGGCTATATTACCGAGGAACAGTACAATGCCGCCTCGGCCGAGCCCATCGGCCTTTCGCCGGGCAATGTGCCGGTGGCGGAAACGCCTGTCACGACCTATTTCACCGACAAGGTGCTGACGGATGTGTCCGCCGCTCTTTCGGAGCAGTATGGCCTGGACAGCGCCGAGACGACCAATCTGCTGTACAACGGCGGCCTGCGTATTTACACCACGGTGGACCCGGACCTGCAGGCGGTGATGGAAAACGCGCTGGAGCGCGGATACAGCAGCTTTTTCCCCACCAGCGGGCTGGGTGTGGCAACGCAGGCCACGAAATACAATGAGGACGGCACCATCGCCCGGGATGAAAACGGCGATCCCATCCGGGAGGACGTCGTCGAGACGCCCCAGGCTGCAATGGTGAGCGTGGGCTACGACGGCAGCCTGAAAGCCATTGTGGGCGGCATCGGGGAAAAAGAGGTGAGCCGCGGGCTGAACCGCGGCACCGTGCCCCGCCAGGTGGGCAGCACCATGAAGCCCATCGGCGCGTATGCGCTGGCGCTGGAAAAAAACAAGATCAACTGGTCCACGCCGCTTCTGGACGCGCCCGTGCGGCAGCTGGAGGATGAAAAAACAGGCGAGCTGAAGGATTGGCCCGCCAATTTCAGCAAGACCTATGCCGAGGATGATATTCTCGTGGTGGACGCACTGGCACAGAGCATCAACACCATCGCCGTGCGCGTGGGCGAGCAGGCAGGCGTGGGGAATATCTACCGCTTTATGAAAAACAGCCTGGGCGTCACCAGTCTGACGCCGGAGGACAACGACTCCGGCCCCATGATCCTGGGCTCCCAGACCCACGGTATTTCGCCCTATGAGCTGGCGGGCGCGTATATGATGCTGGGCAACGGGGGCTCTTTCACCACGTTGCACTGTTATACCAGCGTGCAGACGGGCTACGGCCGCGAGATCGCCGCGCCGGAGCTGAAAACAAAGCAGGTTCTGGGAACGGACACCGCATATGTGATGAACCGCCTGCTGGCGCAGGTGATGCAGGGCAGCGGAACGGCTGCGGGCTACCGTGTGCGCGGCGAAATGGACAGTGTGGGTAAGACGGGTACTTCCTCTGACAACCGGGATTACTGGTTCGTTGGCATGACGCCCTATTATGTAACGGCCACCTGGTATGGCTATGATTCCGGCTTTGCGCTGAACACGGCGTCGGGCACCCATGCGCCCACCACGGCCTGGAAATATGTGATGGAGCGCGCCCAGCAGGGTTTGCCCGTGCTGGAGTTCCCCGTGGACGAAAGCGTCGTGACGGCAGAATACTGCACGGAATCCGGCGGGCTGGCCGCGCCCGGCTGCCCGCGCACGGCGACAGGCTATTACACGCAGGGAAACCTGCCCGCCGTCTGCAGAGACCATGCGGCGTGACATTGTCCCGCAAAACAGAAATGAAAAAGGAACAGACGCGCGCCGCGCGGAGCTGAACGCTCCCGCGGCGCGCGTCTGTTTTGCACGGAAAAAGGCGGCGCGTTATTCCAGATGAAGCACAAAGGGGCGCAGAGGCGCGGGCACCAGCCCGCGGTACACCTCCCGCAGCAGCCCACGGAGCCCCGCCGCCGTGAGCCCGGCCGGCAGACGGCGGGCGATGATAGCGTAACGTACGCCGTACAGCCGGCAGGCCGCGCCCGTCAGGGAGAAGCCCGCCCGTTCGTAAAAGGCGATGCGGCGCAGGCGCATCGCGTTCAGGCCGGCGTCATGGCTGTCGGGCATCTCCACTTCGCCCAGGATGCAGACGCCGCCCAGCACGGCGTCCAGAGCGGCAAGGAACGCGCTGCCCACGCCCCGGCCGCGCAGCTCGGGCGTTACGGCAAAATAATCCAGCAGCAGCACGCGGCTGTCGTGCCGGTAAAAAAAGGCATAGGCGGCCAGCCGCCCGTTCCGGTAATATCCGTAACACAGGTAACGCCCGCGCTCCATCAGCCTCAGCATCACGGCCAGGGGCTTCAGCTCGGCAGGCGGAAACGCCTCGTGCATGTATGCGTCGTAAATGCCGCGCAAAGCAGACTCGTTCAGTTTTCGTACAGTGCTCATGGGGACCTCCTTGTCCGGAAAAGGTTCACGCCGCGCGGGAGCAGAGCAAAAAAGCTTATCTCAATGGCCGCAGGCCAGGGACGGCCTGCATGGCCCTCAAAATAGCCTGCGGCTTATAGATGGAAATCGTCTTATATCTTCTTATAAATGTTTATAGCGGAGCGGTGAAGCCCTTGTAAATTAAGGCTCTTTGCCGTTTCTGCTTATATCCTGCTATATCTCGTTATAAGTCCTTTTTGTAAGCACGGGCGTCAAAAAAGCGTCAGACAGCATATTGAACCTGATTACATAGAAGCCCACAAAGCCATTCAAACACAGCTTCATGAGGGTTTGCACTATTTTACTCCTTATCGCTTGCTACAATGCTACAATAATTCCACTATTTTTTATGATATTTATTAGTATATCATATTTGCACGAAAAATGTGCTATACTGTATTTTTGGAAACCAACAGGGGGGCAAAGTACATGAAACTTACGCATAAACATACGCTGGCGGCAAGCTATCTGGGGTACATCACGCAGGCTGTCGTGAACAATCTCACGCCGCTGCTGTTCGTCGTATTTGAGACGTCTCTGGGCATCTCCATTGGCCGCATCAGCCTGCTCATTACCGTGAATTTCGGCGTGCAGATGCTGGTGGATCTTTTATCCGCAAAATGGATCAATGTCATCGGAACGCGGCGGGCCATCGTTGCCGCCCACGCCTTTGCCGCGGCCGGGCTTGTGGCGCTGGGCGTTCTGCCGTACCGGACAGCGGACCCATATGTGGGCGTGCTGTGTGCGGTTTGCCTGTGCGCGGTGGGCGGCGGCATTACCGAGGTGCTCATCAGTCCCATCGTGGAGGCGCTGCCCAGCGAAGACAAGGCCGGCTCGATGAGCCTGCTGCACGCATTTTACTGCTGGGGCCATGTGGGGGTGGTGGTGCTGTCAACCCTGTATTTCGCGTTGGCGGGCACCGGACGCTGGGCGCTGCTGCCTGTGCTGTGGGCCGTGCTGCCGCTGTGCAACATGGTGCTGTTCGCGCGGGTGCCGCTGTGCACGCTGGCGGGCGACGAGCACCACACGCCGCTGCGCGCACTGCTGAAAAGCAAAATGATCTGGCTGTTCCTTTTGATGATGGTATGTGCGGGCGCGTCCGAGCAGGGGATGTCCCAGTGGGCGTCCCTGTTTGCCGAAACGGGCCTGAAGGTGCCCAAAGCGATGGGCGACCTGCTGGGCCCCTGTGCGTTTGCGGTGATGATGGGCCTGTCCCGTACGCTGTACGGCATATGGGGCGCGCGCATCAGCCTGAAACGCTGTATGGCGGCCAGCTGCCTTTTGTGCGTGGCCGGTTATGCTGCGGCAGTGTTCGTACCCTGGCCGCTGCTCTCGCTGGCGGGCTGCGCGCTGTGCGGCTTTTCGGTGGGCATTCTGTGGCCGGGCACATTCAGCCTTTCCATGGTACACTGTCCGGAGGGAGGCACGGCCATGTTTGCGTTGTTCGCCCTGGCGGGCGACGTGGGATGCGCGCTGGGCCCGGGCGTTGTAGGCGCGGTGTCCGGCATGGCGGGCGGCGCGCTGAAAGCGGGGCTGCTGGCCGCGTGTGCGTTCCCGGTGCTGCTGCTGCTGGCGGTGTCCCGGCTGCGCCGCCGCCCGAAGGGGGAACAGTAAGATGGCAAGAAGCGAAAAAGCTGTCGTCACCGTACTGTGCATGGTACATGACAGGACGCGCCTGCTGCTGCAAAACAGGGTGAAAGCCGACTGGCGAGGCTATACGCTTCCCGGCGGCCATGTGGAAAAGGGCGAATCCTTTGTGCAGGCGGTGACGCGGGAGATGCGTGAGGAGACCGGCCTCACCGTGCATGCGCCGCGCCTGTGCGGGATCAAGCAGTTCCAGACGGACGCGGACGAGCGGTATATCGTTCTGCTGTTCAAAACAGACCGTTTTTCCGGCACGCTGCGTTCATCGGAGGAGGGCGAGATGGTGTGGGTGGAGCGGGACGCGCTGGACGCTTATCCGTTGGTAGAGGATTTCCGGGAGCTTCTTTCGGTGTTCGACCGCGACGATCTGACGGAATTCCAGTACGAGCGCGCGCCCGGCACGCCCGCAGACTGGCGCGTACGCCTGTATTGAACGCGGGATGTCAGCCCTTGCCCGGCTCGTTGAGACGCACCATATGGATGTGGTCCTCCCACACGCCGTTGATGCGCAGGTAGCGGCGCGCCAGCCCTTCGGGGCGGTAGCCGCATTTTTCCAGCACCCGCAGGGAAGCTGTGTTGCGGGGCATCACATTCGTCTCCACCCGGTGCAGCGCGGCAGGGCCGAAGGCGAAGCGCGTGCAGGCCTCCACGGCCTGCGTCATATAGCCGCGGCCGCACAGCGCGCCGTCCAGCTTATAGCCCAGAAAGCACGACTGGAACGCTCTGCGCACGATATTGTTCAGCGCAACGCTGCCGATGACGCGCCCGGGGACGTCTTTCAGCGCAAGATAAAAGCGCACGCCCGTGCCTTGCGCCGCGCGCTGCACATCGGCGGCAAGCTCCCGCGCGTGATGCTCCGCCGTATAAAAGCCCGCGGGCCGCTCGGGCTCGAACGGTGCCAGAAACGCCGCGTTGCGAAGGTAATAGTCCAGCACGGCTGGGGCCAGCCCGGGCGCGGCGGGCAGCAAAATAAGGCAGCGCGTTTCCAGCGCGGCGGGGACAAGCTCCATAACAAGCCTCCTGTTCACTGTAAAAACGACGCGCCGCAGCTTGTCGAAAAAGCTTTGCTTTTCCGACAGACTGCGGCGCGCCTTGTGTTTAAAAAAATCAGTTCTCTTTCCAGATGGGTTCCTTGAGCATCCAACGGCCGTATTCGTCCTTTTCAAACAGGTCCCTGTTGTAGAACTTGTCCATGATGGCCCAGAACTCGGTTTCGGTGTAGCCGCAGAACGCGCAGAAGTCACGCACGCACAGCGGGTCCAGCGCGCCGTCCCGCTCCTTGATGATGGGAATGGCTTCCTCCCGTGTCATCATACCGTAGCGGATGTAGCGGGCCGTGTAGTCCGTGGCCGCCGCATGGCCGAACTTCGGGTATTTCAGCCAGGAGTGTACCAGATACGCGCGGCTGTCGATCTGATCGAAATTTTCCGCGTGATGGGTGCGGTCCCACTCATGCGACAGGTCATGGAAGCCGTGCTCCTTGGCGATCTGGTAATTTTTGTAGCTGTTCCAGGGCACGAAATAGCTCATATAGAACGGATCCAGCCTGGCCAGCTCTTCGGCGGAGGGCGCCTCGGTGAGGATGAGGTCGTTCTCGCTCACGCCGTAGCCCAGCAGCTCCTCCTTGGGGAACCCGACGGCAACGCCGTTCTCGATCTGGTCCTTGGCGGAATAGGTCTCTACATCGGCGTTGCCGCCGTATTCAAACGAGACGTTTTCACCGTAGCACAGGAAAGGCGTGTTAAACTTGGCCGCCATATGCAGCGGGAAAGTATAGATGAGCCTGTCCACATACCAGGTGGGCTTGCCGTATTTTTCAAAAAAGGTGCGCATCAGGGTTTTCTGCGCCTTGATATTGGGCTTACAGGAGATGATGGTGCAGCCGAACTCCTCGCTGATGTTTTTCAGGTTGTGCTTGCCCGCCTCCGTCATGGGGAAGTTGTCCTCTACGCTGAACAGGATGGGGTTCATGCGCATGACTTCCTTGAGCATATACACCTGGAAATGGCTGTCCTTGCCGCCGGAGACGGCCACGGCGCAGTCATATCCGCCGGGGCCGTTGCAGCCGCGGTATTTATCGCACATAGCCTCAAATTCCTTCCAGCGCGCGTCCCAGTCCACATCCTTGCGGTGGGCGTAATGGTTGCACGCGCTGCACACGCCGTTTTCGTCGAACGTAATGCCGGGGCGCGTGTCGGGCATGGTGCATTTTTTACAATATTTCATAGCTTTTCTCCTTTACAAGAAACCGCGCGGAAGAAAGCCGCGCATCGTAAACACTCTTATTGTACCCCATTTTGCGCCCGCGCACAAGGCGCAGCGGCGCATTTGCGCACAAAAGAGGGGCTCTGCCGGGCGGGGGGGGCGCCGGGCAGTTCGGCTTTTCCCAAATGCGTGGCGCTTCGGGCGGCGGCGCGCGCGGGGGAAGCCGAACCGCCATCCGGCTGGACGGCGCGCACCGTTTTGACGCCGGGGCATCAGCCCACAAAGCGCGCGATCTTTTCCTCCATGGCGCGCGCCTCCTCTTTGGAAATGTGCGCCTTGTCGATATAACCGTAAATGCGTGAAGCCATATCTGCGAAGCCGGGTGCGACCCCGGCAAGGCGGGCCGGGTCGAATTTCACCGCGTACATCATATGCACACCGATGAGCGCGCAGAACTTGAGCAAATTGAAATGCGGCCGGAAGGGCGGGCTGAAGGGCTGGTCCCGCGGAGGGTTTTTGTAAACGTCCTCCAGCAGGTCCGCCATGCGCACATAGGCGGGCGTATCGCTCCTGTCAAAGTAGCCTTCGATGACCTCTTTGGCAATGGGGAAGGGCGCGCTGTCCGGCGCGTCCGCCGCTGCGGCAAAGGCGGCGTAATCCGTGATGTGATCCGCCCCCTTATAAATGACGGGGTCGTACTCGTGCTCAATGGGAACGGGCCGCAGGATGCGGCAGCTTTTGCCCGCGAAGTACACCTCCGCAATGGCCGTGCTCATCCAGATGAAGATCTGGTCCGCCGCCACGATCCATTGCTTCACGCTGTCCGCGAAGATCACGCGGAAATTGGGCCGCTTTTGGGCCAGCGCCTCCAGCGCGGGGCTGTTCCACTCGCTGGGGTGGCGGCGGTAGACGAGCTGCACTTCGGGATGCCCGGCCAGATATTGGTCGAACCAGGCAAGCGTCTGTTCCATACTGGTGCGGTTGGTACCGGCAAAGCCGGTGAAATCCTCGCCCGCCATGTCGGAGAGCTCCTTTACTTCCTGCTCCGTCATGCTGGCATAGCCGAAGCTGGAGATGTACAGCATCAGTTTTTTGTCCGGGTCCAATCCGTGCTCCCGGCACAGCGCAGCCTTATCCTTGAAATATCCCCGGAACTCGGGCCGCAGGAAATCCATCATCACCGCGCCTGTCACGGGGCAGTTTTTTTCCTGCATGCCGTGGGCCACAAGGCGCTGCTGCGTGCGTTTGCCCCAGCAGGTCTGCACGCATTTTTTGGCGTTGCCGCCGAAGTTGAACCACGCGCCTTCCTCCTGCGTGTCGCTGAGCATCTGCTCCCAGTGCAGGTTCACCACTTTGTTGCACACGCCGATGTTGTTGTACACATGGCTGTTGATGGCCTCGTCGTCGTACATGCAGCTGGACACCAGAACCTTCGGCTTTTTCAGGGTGAAGTATTTGAGCTTTTTCCGGTCCAGCAGCTGGCGGAGCTCCACGGTATAGCCGCGCCGGGCCAGCTCCGCCTTCAAAAGCAGGATGCTCTCGTACTCCCGCACCACATGCTCATACAGAATCAGAAAATCCAGTGCCATGGCTTACGCCTCCTTTGCGCCGAACAGCGCACGTGTAAATTCGGGCAGGCCCCGTTCCACATCCAGGTGGAACCCGTCGTAGTATTGCTCCTCCGCGTAAACGGCTTCCGGCTCTACCTCAAAATCCCGCACGGCCGCGCCGGTGTCCGCAAGCGCCTGCCGTATGGTGCGCATGGGCTCGTCCAGGCCCAGCGGCGCAACGAGATACTGCCGCAGCGCATCGTCGATGGGGGGCAGTACAAAGGTCAGTTCAATGCCGTTTTCCGCACAATAAGCCGCCAGCTCCTCCAGACGCCGCAGGTTTTCCCAGTTCAGGGAATAGGAGCTGTCGGCGGGCGTTGCGGCCAGCATCGCGTCCAGCAAAGCGCGGGGATTGGTGCAGCGCTCCCGCGCTGCGCCCCAGGCGTCGATATAAGGCTCTGTTTCAATCGCGGGCAGTGTGCCCGGCTTTGCGCAGTTTTGGTACAGCGTGGCGGCATAGGCGATCAGGTTGCGGCGTACGGGCAGCGCGTTGCCGTCCTCGTCCACAGAATCGATCGCCTCCCAAGCGCCTGCGTCCCGGGTCGCGCCCGTCTGCACGCCCTGCAGGCGCAGCAGAAGCTCACCCAGCATATCGGCGTTGTAATCGAAATTGAGCATATAGGCAACGGGGTTTTTCACCACGGTGCCGATGGCCTCCATGCGGTTGCGGGAATCGCCGGCACGCAGGGTGTAAAAGCTGACGCCGAAATAGCAGGTGTTCAGGCTGGGGTTGTTTTCGGCGGCGAGGTAGAACAGGTCGATGCTCTCGTTCAGCGAAGCACCGCCGAAGGCGAGGTTGCTCCAGCCGCGGCCGGAGGCCTCGGCCACGGCATTCATGTCGAAATGGGCCATGCGTGAGTCGCCCAGGATGATGGCGTCCTCGGGCGCGGACAGATAAGCCCGCACGCGCGTGATGACGGAGTCTTCGCTGGAAGCACCGCCTTTGACACCAAAATAATCATAGGGCTCAAAGGCGAAAAACAGGGCAAAATAAACCAGGAACGGCGCGGCAAGCAGCGCCAGGCGGGGCAAAATTTTTTTCATGCGGCGCGCCTCCTTAAAAATTGTTGTACAGGAAATTCGCCGCCGTGGCGAAGTATCCGTTGTTCATCAAAAAGCCCGCGAAAATGAACGCGGCCAGCGCGTAGTACAGCAGCCAGCGGAAAATAAGCGGCAGGCTCAGCATCCGTGCGGAAAGATCCCCGCCCGGCGCTTTGAAGCGGCGGGCACAGTCCAGCAGCACGCCTCCCGCCAGTGCCAAAAGCACGAACGCCAGGAATGCAGCGCTCAAAAGAGATTTTGCATTGAAGGAGGCCGCTATGGCGCGGATGTCCGCCAGCAGGCCTGTCAGTGAAACGTTCCGAAACTGGGCCGTCAGCACATACAGCGCGTCGTGTACCGAAGCGGCGCGGAAAAATACCCAAGCGGCGTTTACCAGCGCAAAGGTGCACAGGCACTGCCACGCACAGGCAAGGCGGCCGGTGCGGCTGACATGCAGCGCTGCGTAAACGCGTCCGCGCAGCCTGTCCGTCGCGTCCCCCGCGATCTGGTAGACGCCGTGCAGCGCGCCCCAGATGAGATATGTCAGCCCCACGCCGTGCCAGACGCCGCTGACGAGGAATGTGAGCAGCAGGTTCAGATACTTGCGCGCCTTGCCCTTGCGGTTTCCGCCCAGAGGGATGTAAACATAGTCTTTGAGCCAGGAGGAAAACGAGATATGCCACCGGCCCCAGAACTCCCGGATGGAACGCGAAAAATAGGGCGTGTCGAAGTTCGTCGTCAGCTGAAGGCCCAGCAGCTCGGCAGCGCCCAGCGCCATGAGCGAGTAGCCGGAAAAATCAAAATACAGCTGCAGCCCGTAGCACAGCGCGCCGAAGGTGAGCGTCAGGCCTGTATACGCCGTTACGTCGCCGTAAACAGCGTTGGCAAACACCGCCAGAAGGTCGGCCACGGCCACCTTGGAGAACAGCCCCAGCGCAAAGGTGACCAGCGCGTGGGCCGCGCGGTCCGTACGCAGGGCGCGGGGCGCGCGCAGCTGCGGCAGCAGTTTGTCCCCGCGCATGATGGGGCCGCTGGAGATGAGCGGGAAAAAGCTTACGAACAGCGCGAAATTACAGGCGCTCGGCTCGGCCGCGTATTTTTTGCGGTATACATCCACGGCGTAGCCAACGGACTGCACCGTGAAAAAGCTGATGCCCAGCGGCAGGATGACGGAAAAAGCGCTGCCGCCCGCTTCACTGGCGAGGCCCAGACGGGACAATGCCTGCCAAAGCCCTGCGCTGACGGCCGCGCCGTGGAGCAGCAGAGAGGCGCCTTTCAGCAGCACCAGAAGGCCGAGGTTTACGCCCAGCGCGGCCCAGAGCCGCCGTTTGCGGGAGAGACCCTCGGCGGCGTCCATGCGGCGCACCAGCGCCCACGTGGCCAGGGAATCCAGAACCAGCACGGGCAGCCATGCAGGGGTATTGAAGCAATAAAACGCATAGCTGACGGCCAGCAGCGCGGCGTTCTGCCAGCGCCTGGGGACAAGCCAGCATACAAGCACCGCCAGCGGGAAGAATGCAAAGAACGAAACGGAGTTGAATGTCATAGCGCACATCCTATATCGACAGAGTATGGACCGCGCCGCAGAGCGCGGCCCGGCGCGCGGGAATCCTTGTTACATTATAAAGGGGGACAGGCGTTTTGTAAAGGAAGGGGCCTGCCGGCTGCGCGGGGCAAGGCGGAAGGCACGGCGGCGCTTATGCCCGGCCGACAAAAAAGCCTCCTTTTATTGCTATTTAGCCCATTTTATATTATACTTAACTAGTATCGGTGTGCAAAAGAAACAGCGGTTTTCGGGCACGCGGCAGCGCATCGGCTGCGCTATCCGCGCTGCCTTCCGTCGGGAAGGCAACGCTGTCCGCCCCGCCGCTGCCCCGCCGCGCGGCTGAAAGCTTCGCGGGCCCCGGCCGGGCGCTGCTGCTTTTATACACGGATACCGTGATATACTATACCCGTAAGCAAAAAACGGGCGGCGCGCACCAGACCGGAATTTGCGGCGCAGCCCGGCAGAAAAGGAGTTTTCCATATGGCGCATACTGTTATGGTGACCGGTGCAGACGGCTTTATCGGCAGCCACCTCACGGAAGAACTGGTGAAAAAAGGCGAAAAAGTGAAAGCCTTCTGCTATTATAATTCGTTTAATTCCTGTGGATGGATCGATTCCCTCGCGCCCGAGATCCGCAGTGAGATCGAGATCTTCATGGGCGATATCCGGGACCCCAACGGCGTGCGCACCGCCATGCAGGGACAGGAGCGCGTGTTCCATCTGGCCGCGCTCATTGCCATCCCGTTCAGCTACCACTCCCCGGACAGCTATGTGGACACCAACATCAAAGGGACGCTGAATGTCCTGCAGGCAGCACGGGACCTGGGCACCCAGCGCCTGATGGTGACTTCCACCAGTGAGGTGTACGGCACGGCCCAGTATGTGCCCATCGACGAAAAGCACCCGTATCAGGGGCAGAGCCCGTACTCTGCCACCAAGATCGGCGCGGACCGGTTGGCCGAGAGCTTCTACCGCAGCTTTGACGTGCCGCTTTCCATCGTGCGGCCGTTCAACACTTACGGCCCGCGCCAGTCGGCCCGTGCCGTTATCCCCACCATCATCACCCAGCTTCTGGCGGGCCGCACGGAGATCCGTTTAGGCAGCCTGGCGCCCACGCGGGATTTCAATTACGTCAAGGATACGGCCGCCGGCTTCATGGCCATTGCAGATTGCGACGCCGCCGTCGGACAGGAGATCAACATCGCCACTGGCCGCGAGATATCGATCGGCGATCTGGCGGATGAACTGATCCGGCAGATCAATCCCGAAGCCAGGGTGGTGTGTGAGGCTGAGCGCCTGCGCCCCGGCAAAAGCGAGGTGGAACGCCTTTTGGGCGACGCCTCCAAGCTGCGCGCCCTGACGGGCTGGCAGCCGGCCTACACCTTTGAACAGGGCCTTGCCCAGACCATCGAATGGCTGCGCGGAAATATGGACGGCTATAAAGTGGATGCATACAATTTGTAATATATCGACAAAATATTACAAATCTGCCGCCTGCAGGACACAACGTGCGGGCGGCGAATGGAGTATTTATGGCGGAACTTACAAAAAAATGCAAACGGCTTTGGACAAAGCCCGGCATCCGCTGGCTTTGCGGATATTTCTTTGTGCTGCTGTGCGGCGTGGGGCTGGTATATTACTGGCGTGTGGCGTACTCGTTGGGCGCGGGCATGCCCGGCTTTGCCGCAGCGACGACACTCATCATCTGCGGCGGCTTTTCCGCCGTGTATCTTCTGGTGTTTCTGGCCGCGCATTTCCTCAAACAGAACCTGGCTCTGAAAACCGCTGTGCTGGTTTTTCTGGCCGGGCTCTGTTTCGTGTTTGCCAACCCGCCCATGCAGGCTCCGGACGAGACGATGCATTTCCTGCGGGCTTATGCCGTGGGCAGCGGACAGTTCCTGTTCGATGAAAAACAGCAGTTCCCAAACGATGTGAATCTGCTGGTGCGGGATTTCCCCGGGGCGTATATCAACGGCGTCAGCGGTGAAAAACTGGCCCCGGACGACCCGACCATCGCGGACGCCTTTGCACGGTACAGCGCGGACAAAGCTGCGGGGGCGGTTGCGCCGGGCGCGTTCACCCCGGTGCAGCAGCTGGTGCCGTACTTCCCCCAGGCGCTGGGCGTGGCCGTGGGACGGCTGTTCGGCGCGGACGCGCTGGCCTGTATGTATTTGGCGCGCGCGGCGAACCTGCTGTGCTATGCCGTATTGTGCGGTTACGCGGCTGCGGTCATCCGGCGCTTTTCGGCCGTGCTGATCGCGCTGGCCATTTCTCCGGTGTCGCTGTTTATGGCCGGCTCGTGCAGCTCGGACGGGCTGTTCATGGGCCTGACATGGATATTTATCGCGCTGTGCCTTTCGGACGTTGTGACGAAAAAGAGGCTTGCGGTGCTGGCGCTCTGCTTTGGCTTGACGTTCCACGCAAAATACACCACGCTGGCGCTGCTGCCGCTGTTGCTGCTGCTGCCGTTCGAGCAGAAGCCCCGCAAGGGAAAAAAGGCGCTTTCGGCCGCCGCGCAGCGCTGGGGCGTGCTGGCGGTATGCCTGGCCGCGGGCGTTATCATATATGCGCTGCTGACAGGATATACGGCGCTGGCCAGCAATTATGGCCGTGTGCCTTATGCGGACACCGGCGTTGACCCGGGCCGGCAGCTCGCGTTCGTTTTTTCCAATCTGCCGCGCTACCTGGCGGTCCTGCTCTATTCCGTCTACCGTGACAAGGCAAACCTCTTTACCATTGGGAATTTTGGATGGATGGACATGACGGTGCCGTTTGTCAGCTACTTTGCGCCGCTTTTTCTGCTGTTTGCATCGGGCGTATCGGCGCTGGAGGGCGCGCGGGAAAAGCTGCGCACCGCCTGGGTGTTTCTGGCGACGGCCGTGCTGATGTACGGCTTCACCTATACGGGCATGTACCTCACCAGCACGCCCGTCAGCCTGCCGGAGATCAACGGCGTGCAGACGCGCTATCTGCTGGGGGCGCTGTTTGCGCTGTTCGCGCTGGCATCCATGCTGATGGGCCGCACGATGGCCCTGCAGAACCTGCGCCCGGGCCTGCCGCAGAAAACGCCGCCCGCGTGGCGTGTGCTGCATTACGGTTTTTGCTTCGCGCTCGTCAGCGCGCTGCTGCTGTTCCAGGCGTATTACATCGGGCCGTGACGCTGTGCGGCGGCTCCGTATCGCTTTAAAGGAGGACCCTGCGTTTGATCGCTTTTGTTGAAATGACCGTTACCTTCGCGGCGCTCACGGCGCTGTGCCTGTTCCTCAACACAAAAATGCGTCTGGCCGCGGGCCTTACGCCGCTGTTTGTTTTGTGCGGCACGATGGTCTGGTACAGCACGCTGGGCAGCGTGCATATGCTGGTGCCTGCGGGCATTGTCTGGTTTGGCGCGGCGGCGGCCGCGTGCGTCTGGCTGTGGCGCAAGCACAAGGACATCCGCTGGCGGGAGTTTTTTTCGCCCGCCATGGTATATTTCCTGCTGGCGTCGCTGGCCGTTATCGTGCTGTTTGCCGTGCGCCGGCCTATTTTTAACGAGTGGGACGAGTTCAGCTTCTGGGGCATCGCGCCCAAGGTCGTCAAGACCGAGAATCAGCTGTATACCTATAACCCGGGCGAGATGCGCGTGAGCACCTTTGTGCCGGGCATCATCATGCTGGATTATGCGTTCCAGTTCCTGGGCAGCGTATTTGTGCCCTGGAAAGTGTACGCGGCGTACGACATTTTGTTTTTTGCAGTATTCGCGGCCGCCATTTCCATGCTGGGCCGCAGGCACTGGCACATTGCCGTACCCGCCGCCGCGGTGCTTACGCTGGTGCCATACATGGTTTCCGTGTATCAGCGCGGCATCTATGTGCAGACGACGTATATGAACGCCTATTCCGACATTCCCATGGGCCTGCTGTTCGGCGCGGGGCTGGTGCTGTATTTTGCGCCGCGAAAAAAAACACCCATACTGATGACGGGCGCGGTGCTGGCCGTTACGGCGTCCTGCCTTTCCAAGGACATGGGCTTCGCGCTGTGCCTTATTGCGGCCGCCATCATCTGCTTTGACCTGCTGTTCGTCCAGAAGGAGGACGTGCCGTTCTTCCGGCTGAAGGGCCTTGGCGGAAAGCTGTGCTGGTGCGCCTCGCTTGTGGGCGCCCCGCTGGCCGCGTTCTTCGGCTGGGCCGCGCACATGAGCGTTGTGCTGGGCTCCAACCGGTTCGACATCGGCGGCTCGGCCGATATGGGCATGGTACAGATGGTGACGACGGGCATTGCCGAGCTGCTGGGCATCGGCCGCACCCAGAAATTTACCGATATCATGGAGCTGATGAAAAGCGCGTTTTTCAACACACGGCTCACGATGTTCAGCGTTGGCGCGCCGGACAGCACGCTGGGGCGTATTTTCAACGGCTCGGGCTTCATCACCGTGCTGCTGATTTTGAGCATTCTGCTGGCGGCATTCCTGCTGGGCGACAAGCGCATGCGCGTGCGCACGGCCTGGACGGCGCTGTGGAGCACGCTGGGCTTTGCGGCGTTCTATATCTTCACGGGTTTCACCTATGTGTATGTGTTCAAGGAAGAGCTGGCCTATGGGCTGGGCGATTACAACCGCTATATTTATCCCTATTATGCGGGCTGGCTGGTGTTTGCCGTAACGATGCTGTGCGCTTCGCTGAAAAATGCAAAGCCCGGTAGTCTTGGCACGCTGTTCCTGCTGGCGCTGTGCGGAGGCTGCATTTGGCGTGCGGATGCATATTTGCAGCCCCAGCTTACGGTTCTGGATTACCCGGACAGCCATTACGCGGGCCGCCGTTTGCAGGTGGAACAGGTTGAGGCCGCGAAGCACTACCTGACGCGGGACGACAAAGTGTTCATCGTGTCCATGACGCAGCAGGGCGTGGGCTGGTTCCAGCTTTATTATGAATTTTATCCCGATGTGGCCGTAGATTACAGCTTCGGCGCAGGGGAGGAATTCAGCCCGGACATCGTGCGCCGGGCCGACGCGATGCCGGGGTTCTTTACGGAAGAACAGGTGGACTACTTCACCAGCCAGCCGTTTACACCCGCGGTCTGGTGCGATTACCTTGAGGCCAGCGGATGCACGGCCATCTATATGGATGAATGGGACGCGGCCTTTGCGGAAAATTACGGCGCGCTGTTTGCCGACGGCCTGAAAAGCGGCGCCACGCTGTACCGCGTAGAGGGCGCGGGGGCGGATATGCACTTTGTGCCGCTGAACGGAGAGGAGGCGGCGTCGTGAAGCGTGTGAAGGCTTTTTGGAACAGCATCTGGAAAAACGACAGGCGGCTGGTGGCGCTTTGCTATGCGGTGTTTCTGGCAGGCAGCATACTGGCGTCTCTGTACGGGTTTGCCGAGGACGCATACCAGCGTGCCCGGGGCAACGTGGCGCAGACGGAGATTTCCGGCGCGCAGGAAGACGTATTTGCTCTGACGGACCTGGAACAGGAGGGCGATTTATACACCTCTACCAGTGTGGACCCGCGCATGGAGCTGGACCTTGCCGCCGTATCGCCCACGGGCGTGCCCGCTTATGTGCGACGCGTTACGGTTCGGGTGACGTTTTTGAATATGGACCCCGGCGAGCTGAGCGTGTTCTACAAACCGCGGGCGGACATGGAGGAATACGACGCGACCTACCGGGTGTGGGCGCATAAGGAAGCCGAAGACGGGGTATATACTTTTACGCTGCCGCGGGGTGCGCTGTATGGTTTACGGCTGGACCCCGGCATTTACAGCGGCATGCAATTCCGGCTGAAGAGCGTCATCATCAATGAACCGCGCGGCTTTTTCGAATGGTTCCTGCCCACGCGTCCCTGGCTGCTGTGCCTAGTCGTCGTACCGCTGCTGACGGCCTCCGTGCTGAAATATCTGGCGCTGGCCGCGGCTGCGCTGGGCGCAAGGCGCGCGGGCGGCAAAACCTGAGGCGGCCGCGGCAAACGATACCGCGTGCGCGCGGGCGGCGCAGCAGCCGCCCGTCCCGCCCGCTATTTTTACAAAGGAAAGAAGCGAAGTATATGAGCCAGCAATTTATCCCGCTGTCCGTACCGAATTTTTCCGGCAACGAAAAGCAGTATGTAAACGAAGCCGTTATCAGCGAGTGGGTGTCCACGGGTGGCAGCAAGGTGTCCGAGTTTGAGGAAAAGATCGCCGAATACACCCACATGCCCCGGGCCGTGGCCTGCAACAGTGGTACCTCAGGCCTGCATCTGGCCATGCTCATGGCGGGCGTGGGCCGCGGCGATGAGGTGCTCGCGCCCGCGCTCACGTTTATTGCCGCAGTGAATCCCATCCGCTACGCGGGCGCGGAGCCCGTGTTCATCGGCTGCGGCGAGAGCCTGTGCCTGTGCCCGGCGCTGGCCGGGGAGTGGCTTGCCGCCAACACCGAACAGCGGGACGGCAAATGCGTGAACAGGCACACGGGCGCGCACGTGAAAGCGCTTCTGGCGGTGCATGTGTTCGGCAATATGGCCAATATGCCCGGGCTGGTGGAGCTGTGCCGGAAGTACGGCCTGGTCCTCATTGAGGATTCCACCGAGGCGCTGGGCACTTATTACACCGAGGGACCGTACAGGGGCAAAATGGCCGGCACCATCGGCGACATCGGCGTGTACAGCTTCAACGGCAATAAGATCATCACCACGGGCGCGGGCGGCATGGTGGTGTCCAACCACGCGGACTGGCTGGAGCGGGCGAAGCATCTTTCCACCCAGGCGAAAGCGGACGAGCTGCAATTCGTGCATGACGAGGTAGGTTACAATTACCGCCTGACGAACCTGCAGGCTGCGCTGGGCCTGGCACAGCTGGAGCAGCTGGAAGGCTTTATTGCCCACAAAAACGAAATGTACGATTTTTATAAAGAGCGGCTGGACGGAAAAAACGGATACCGCATTCTGCCTTTCCGGGACGGCGTGCGCTCCAACAAGTGGTTTTACAGCCTGTATCTGGAGGACGCGCGGCACACGCGGGACGGCGTTATCGCCGCGCTCAAGGCGCAGAACATCCAAACGCGCCCGGTGTGGGCGCTCATCCACGAGCAGGCGGACTACGGCCGCAACGAGACCTACGGCCTTGCAATGGCCGAGGATTTCCGCGCGAAGATCGTCAACCTGCCGTGCTCCACGAACCTGACGCGGGAGGATGCTCAGCGCGTGGTGGACGCGCTGCTGGCGCTGTAAAAGCATGGCGGAAGGGGGAAAAAAGATGCGCGTGGACGACCTTTTCATCACCGAGGACATTTCGGTGCTGGATGCAATGCGCAAGCTGGACGAAACGGGCCTGGGCGTGCTGTTCGTCGCGCCGGAGGGCGTGCTGCGCGCCGTTGTTACGGACGGCGATATCCGCCGCTACATCCTGAAGAGCCTGCCGCTGGAAGGGCCGGTGCGGGAGGCGGCGAATTACAGCCCATACGCGCTGCCCATGGAGGCGCGGGCGCGGGCCAAGACCGCGCTGCTGGAACACGGCATCGGCGCGCTGCCGCTGCTGGACAAGCGGGGCAGGGTGCAGGACGTGGTGTTCGCGGGAGGGCTGGACATCGACACACATAAAAAAGCATGCGCGCCCGTGGTCATCATGGCGGGCGGTTTGGGCACGCGTCTGTATCCCTACACCAAAATACTGCCCAAGCCCCTGATCCCCATTGGGGAAATGCCCATTGTGGAGCATATCATCCACCGCTTTGCGGATGTGGGCTGCAGCGCGTTTACGATGATCGTAAACTACAAAAAGAGCATGATCAAGAGCTATTTCAACGATCTGCAAAAGGATTACACCGTGGATTATGTGGACGAGGACACGCCTCTGGGCACCGGGGGCGGCCTGAGCCTGCTGAAGGGAAAAGTTACGCAGACGTTTTTTCTGACGAATTGCGACATCCTCATCGACGCGGACTTCGGGGATATCTACCAGTATCATAAGGAAAAGGGCAACGTCATCACCATGGTGTGCGCGGTGAAGCATTTCACCATCCCGTACGGCGTGGTGGAGCTGGGCGGCGACGGCGACATCAGCGGCATCACTGAAAAGCCGGAGATGAATTTCCTCACGAACACGGGTGTGTATGTGGTGGAGCCGTCGGTCATCGACGGCCTTGCGTACAACGAGCCGATCCCTTTTACAGATATCATCGCGGATGTGCGCGCCGCGGGCGGGCGCGTGGGCGTGTATCCCGTGAGCGAGAACAGCTGGATGGATATGGGCCAGCTGGAGGAGCTGGACAACATGCGCCGCCGTTTGGAGATGCAGTAGGCCGCCGCGGCATAACACAGGCAGCCGCGCCGGGCAAGGCCCGGAAAAACGCAGCGGCCCGGCGGGAACCGGGCGGACAGGGGGAAATTATATGTCAGTGCTCATCATCGCGGAGGCGGGCGTGAACCACAACGGCAGCCTTGCGCGCGCAAAAAAAATGGCCCTTGCGGCAAAAACTGCAGGGGCGGATATCGTAAAATACCAGACGGCGGTGCCGGAGCTGGTCGTGAGCAAATTTGCCGAAAAGGCCGAATACCAGAAGGCGCAGACGGGCGCCGGCGAAAGCCAGCTGGAGATGGTGCGCCGCATCCACTTCGGCTTTGACGGCCACCGGGAGCTGAAAGCTTACTGCGAGGAGATCGGCATCGAATACCTCTCCACGCCCTTTGATCTGGACAGCATCGATTTCCTGGCGTCGCTGGAGCTGCCCGTATACAAGATCCCTTCCGGAGAGATCACGAACCTGCCCTATCTGGAACGGATCGCCGCGCTGAAAAAACCGGTCATCCTCTCCACAGGCATGAGCACGCTGGCGGAAATTGAGGACGCGATGTCCGTGCTGGAGGACGGCGGCGTGGAGGATATTACGCTGCTGCACTGCAATACCGAATATCCCACGCCATTCGCGGACGCGAACCTGCGCGCCATGCAGGACCTGGCGTCCCATTTCGGCTGCGCGGTGGGGTATTCCGACCACACGCTGGGCTGGGAGGCCGACATCGCGGCCGTGGCGCTTGGCGCGTGCGTCATTGAAAAGCACTTTACCCTGGACAAAACGCTGGAAGGGCCGGACCACAAAGCCAGCCTGGACCCGGCGGAGCTTGCGGCCATGGTGCGCGCGGTGCGCAATACGGAGCAGGCTTTGGGCGACGGCCGCAAGCATGTGACGTCCAGCGAGGCGAAAAACAAGGCCATTGCCCGCAAGAGCATCGTGGCCCGGCGCGCCATTGCCGCGGGCGAGGCGTTCACGGAGGAAAACCTCACCACCAAGCGTCCGGGAGACGGCGTTTCGCCCATGCGCTGGCACGAGGTTCTGGGCCAAACGGCTAAACGCGCGTTCAGCGAGGACGAGAAGATCGAGCTGTGAGCGAAAAGAGAAGGCTCCGCCGACGAGGCGCGGAAGCTTTTATTTCATAAACCGGGAGGGATTCAGATGACGAAAAAAAGCCTGTGCGTCGTCACCGGCACGCGCGCCGAATACGGCCTTCTTCGGCCTGTGCTGCAAAAGCTGCTGCAAAGCGCCGTCATCGAGCCGCGCCTTGTGGTGACGGGCGCGCATCTTGCGCCGGAGTTCGGCAACACCGTCAGCGAGATCGAAGCCGACGGCATGCCCATCGCGGCGCGCATCCCCATCCTGAAGTTCGGCACCGGCTCTCCGCTGGCTACTGCGCGCACCGTCAGCTATACGATGGAGCGCTTTACCGATTATTTCAGCCAAAACCGTCCCGACGCGGTGCTTGTGCTGGGGGACCGGTATGAGATATTTGCCGCGGGCGCGGCGGCCGCGCTGCTGGAGATCCCGCTGGCGCACATCAGCGGCGGTGACGTGACGGCGGGCGCGGCGGACGACTGGTTCCGCCACTGCCTGACGAAGATGGCGTCCCTGCACTTTCCGTCCTGTGAAGTTTACGCCCGGAGGCTCATCCGCATGGGAGAGGACCCGGCCGCGGTGGAGAATGTGGGCGGCCTGGGGGACGAGAACCTGCGCAGCCTGCCGCTTTTGTCCCGCGCGGCGCTGGCCGAAAGCATCGGCTTCGGGCTGGAGCGCCCGTATGCGCTGGTGACCTACCACCCCGAAACAGCGGGCGGCGCGTCCCCGGCGGCGCAGTTCGACGCATTGTGCGCCGCGCTGGAGCGCTGCGGGCTGGCCGCCGTCTTTACCAAAGCCAACGCGGATGCGGGCGGCGCCGACATCAACGCGCGGATCGACGCGGTGTGCGCGGCGCGCCCCGGACAGTATGTCGCCTTTACCAGCATGGGCGTGCTGCGGTACCTTTCGGCCATGAAATACTGCGCCGTGGTGGCGGGCAACTCGTCCTCCGGCGTAGTGGAAACGCCCTCGCTGGGCGTGCCCTGCGTCAACGTGGGCGACAGGCAGAAGGGGCGGCTGCTCAGCGCCAATATCATCTGCTGCGCGGCGGACGAGGCGTCTGTGTATGCGGCGCTGCAAAAGGCGCTTTCGCCCGCCTTTGCCGCGCAGGCCCGGCAAGCGAAAAGCCCTTACAACGGCGGCGACACCAGCGGGCGCATCGTGCGGCGGCTGGAGGCGTTCGTGCAGAGCCCGTCGCTTGGAAAGCCCAAGCTGTTTTACGACGGCCCCGTGCCGGGGTGGGAAAAGGAGGGCAGCCGATGAGCGGATTGGCGGATTCCTTCCGCGAGATGTGGAAAACGGCGCTGACGGCGCTGGGACAGCTGAACACCTTGGTGCCCGATTACTGGGACGGCGCGCTGGATACAGCCCTGCGCGTGGTGCGCACGGCGTTGCCTCTGTTTGCGGCGGTGCTGCTGGTGCAGCTTGTGCTGCTGGTTTTCGCGCGGCGAAAGCGCCCGCGGCGCATCCTCGTTTTCGCCGGGACGCTGGCCGTGGTGCTGGGACTGTGCGTTTGGGCCTGTTTTCCCGCATGGACGGCGGGGGCATAAACGGAACGCCCCGAGGCGGCGGGCCGGTAAAAGGGTCCATGCGGGGTTTGCTCCCGGAAGCGATACACCGATATTGAAAAGAGGGCTGTGCACTGCGCGGCACGGGGAGGAAATGATATGGAACTTTTGGTCGTAGGTCTGGGCAGCATGGGCAAACGCCGTGCGCGCCTCATCCGGGGCGTGGAGCCGTCGGCGGCGCTGGCGGGCGTGGATTTCGCCCCCGCGCGCAGGGAAGAAGCGCGGGCTTTGGGCATCGAGCCGTATGAGAGCATCGCGGCGGCGGTGGCAGCGCGGCACTTTGACGCGGCGTTCGTGTGTACCGCGCCCCTTACCCACGCGGGCATCATCGGCGAGCTGCTGGACGCGGGCCTGCCTGTATTCACCGAGCTGAACCTGGTGGACGACGGCTACGACGCGCTCATTGCAAAAGCCGCGCAGAAGGGCCTGCCGCTGTTTTTGAGCAGCACCATGCTCTACCGCGCCGAAACGCAGTACATCAAGCGCCGGGTGGCGGCGTTTGCAAAGCCCGTCAATTACATCTACCACATCGGGCAGTATCTGCCGGACTGGCACCCATGGGAAAATTATAAAAACTTTTTTGTGGGCGACAGGCGCACGGGGGGCGTGCGGGAGATCTTCGGCATCGATCTGCCCTGGCTGCTGGACGCTTTCGGTCCGGTGAAGCACGTCTATGCGGAAAAGGACAAGCTCAGCGGTCTGGAAATCGATTATCCGGACAGCTATTTCGTCACGCTGCGCCACGAGAACGGGACCAAGGGCCTTTTGGCGGCGGATGTCGTCAGCCCCAAAGCCGTGCGGAACTTTGAGATATTCGGCGAAGGGCTGCACCTGTTCTGGGAGGGCAACCCCAGGGCGCTGTACAGCTACAACGCCGAAACCAGGGAGAAGGAATTTGTGGACACCTACGGCAGCTTCGAGCATGATGCGCGGTACAGCGACAATATTGTGGAGAACGCTTATGTAGATGAAATAACGAACTTTTTCGGCGTGCTGGCCGGGCGGGAACAGCCCCGGTGGTCCTTTGAAAAGGACAAAGAGGCCATCGCGCTCATCGAACGCATCGAGGGGGCGTAAGGCATGGACGTATTGTTTGTAGGGCTGGGCAGCATCGGCACGCGGCATTTGAAAAACCTGCACGCGGTGGCGGCGCAAAAGGACATTCCGGTGCGCGCGTGGGCGCTTCGCTCCTCGGCCCGTGCGCTTCCGGAGGAAACGCGCGCGCTGCTGGCGGGCGAATTCACATCCCTGCCCGAACACGCCCGCTATGACGCGGCGTTCATCACGAACCCGACGCACCTGCATTTCGGGATGTTACAAAATCTGCGGGGCAAAGCGGATACTCTTTTTATAGAAAAGCCGATCTTTGAACGCACGGACCGGGCCCTTGCGGACTGCCTGGCCCCGGGGCAGAAGGCCTATGTGGCCGCCCCCATGCGCTGGTGCGGCACGATGCTGGCCCTCAAGAAGGCGCTGCCGGCGCTGTCGGTGTATTCGGCCCGGGTGCTGTGCTCGTCCTACCTGCCCGGCTGGAGGCCCGGCGTGGATTACCGCACCGTGTATTCCGCCCACAAGGACATGGGCGGCGGCGTCACCATCGACCTCATCCATGAATGGGATTATCTGGTGGAGCTTTTCGGGAAGCCGGAAAAGATGTATAATTTTAAAGGGACGTACAGCCATCTGGAGATCGACTCGGACGACCTTTCCGTCTATATAGCCCAATACCCCACGCTACTGTGCGAGGTGCACCTGGATTACTTCGGCCGGGAATACCGGCGCAGCATCGAGCTCTTGTGCAAAAACGGCACGGTCACGGCGGATTTCGGTGCGGGCACGCTGACGCTGGAGGACGGCACGGTGCAGAATTACGCAGAGCCTGTGAACGAGCGTTATCTGCGGGAGATGGCCTATTTTCTGGATTACGCCCAAAGCGGCGCGGGCCCCAGCGTGAACACGCCCGAGACCGCGCTTGACGTATTAAAACTCACATTGGGGGAACTGTAAAAGTATGGAACAAAAGCGTGTGCTCATCACCATTTGCGGCCGCGCGGGCAGCAAGGGGTTTAAAAATAAGAACCTGAAGATCTTCGACGGCCACCCGCTCTCGTATTACAGCCTTTCTGCGGCGGAGCTGTTCATCCGGAGCAGGCCGGACCTTGCCGTCGACGTGTGCCTGAACACAGACAGCGGGCTGCTCATCGACGTTATCACCAAAAAATATCCCGAGGTGACGGTGCTGCCGCGCCCCGAGGAGCTGTGCGGCGACATCGTGCCAAAAATGCCCGTGTACCAGTACAGCCTGCGGCAGATGGAGCAGAAAAAGGGATACGAATACGATACTCTCATCGACCTGGATATCACCAGCCCTCTGCGCCAGACGGGCGATATTGAGGGCGCGTATGAGGTGAAGGCATCCCGGCCGGACCTGGACCTGATTTTTTCCGTCACGCCCAGCCGCCGCACACCGTACATGAATATGGCAAAGCTCGCGGGAGACCATGTGGAGAAGGTCATCGACCACCACAATACCGCGCGCCAGCAGACGCCGCCTGTGTTCGACATCAACGCGTCCATTTATGTGTTCGAGCGGCGCTTCCTCATCGAGAACACCACGGGCTTTGTCTGGGACGGCAAATGCGGCATGTACCAGATGTTCGACACCGGCATCATCGACATCGATTCCGAAGAGGACTACCTGTTGATGGAGGCCATCGCCCATTATTTGTATGCCACCTACCCCGCGTTCGGGGCCATTCAAAATAATATCAGAAAGTAGACTGGGAAACTATGGCGACACCAAGCGAAAAACACGAGATACACTGCGCCAAGCGCTATCTGGAATATACCGAAACGCCGTTTTACCGCGCGTTCCGCGACAGGGAAAATCCCGAGAGCTTTGACTCCAACTATGCCGTGCTCAAGCGCATGGAGGAGGCCGAGCAGAGCCTTGCGGCTGTGGAAAGCTACTATGAGGGCCTTGACGTCACGCCAAAATTCTATTCCAAGCCCGACAGCGTGACGCTGGAGGAGAGCCGCGCTTTTTTTGAGGCGCACGGCTATACCGTCCACACCTTTGAATGCCAGCGTATGATGCTGCTGACGCATACAAGCCCCGAGCTGCTGGTGCACAAATGTCCGGTGCAGATCTTTGCAGGCGCGCCCCTGACAGGAGCGGCGGCGCAGCTTGTGACGGAGAGCTGCGGCGAAAAGGACTTTGGCCTGCGGCTCATCGACAAGCAGCTGGGCGCGGGCGCGCGCGTTTCGTTTGCATACAACCGCGCTGAGATCCCCGTCAGCTTCTGCGTGGGCGAGGGGTACGGCAGTGCGTTTTATCTGTCGGACGTATATACGGCCGAAAATTTCCGCGGCCAGGGCTACGCGGCCGCGGCGGTGCTGGCGATGCTGGGCTTTGCACGCAACCCGGATATGGGGTATACCGACGTGTTCCTGTACGCCGACGACCCGGCGGCCATCCGTCTGTACGAGAAGCTGGGCTTCCGCGGTACGCCGGTGCGGGAATACCGCGCGTTCAAGGGCGGCCTGCCCGATCTTTACACCGAAGCGAAGGAGTAAGAGCATGGCGCTGCATGTCTCGCCCGAAATACTGGAGCAATACCATGGCTTTTACAGCCTTGCGCTGGACGGCACGACGGATGACGGCTGCGCGCTGGTGCTGGAGAATGTGCCCGCCGCGGGCCTGCGCGCCGCGCTTGAGGCCGTGCCGGAGCCAGACGCGCTGCGGACGGTGCTCATCAAAAGCTGTCCGGAGCTGCAGAGCCTTTCCTTCCTTGAAAATTTTCCCGCGCTGGAATGGGTGTATGTGCGCCGCTGCCCGGCGGTGGCCGCGCTGTGGGATACCGCGCGCACGCCCGCACTGCGGGGCCTTGCTGTGACGGACTGCAAAAAGCTGCGGGACATCAGCGGGCTGGACGGCGCTGCGGCGCTGGAGCACCTGTTTTTGCAGTACAGCGCCTGGAGCGCCGTAAAGCTGGAGAGCCTTGCGCCCCTGCGGGGGCTGTGCGCGCTGCGCACGCTGGACCTGGGGTGCAGGGGCGCGAAGGACAAGGTGAAGCTGGATTTCAACATGCTGTATCCGCAGCTGGACTCCCTCACCATCACGCCCAGCCTGAAGGAATATTTCATCACCAATACGGAGGCGGGGCGCTGATGGAGGGACAGAGGCGCATTTTGGACCTTTGCGTGGACGCGGGCGAAACGCTGCTGGCCAACGGCGCGGAAATTTACCGCGTGCAGCAGACGATGGAGATTATCGCGCGCAGCTACGGCGCGCGCAGCTTTCATGTATATGTACTTACCAATGGGCTGTTCGCCTCGATGGAGGACGGCGGTGCGGTGCAGAGCGCGGCGGTGCGCAGCACGCCGCGCGTGGAGATGAATTTGGGCCGCATTTCGGCGGTGAACGCGCTCTCGCGGGAGATCGTGGCAGGGCGCGTGCCGCTGGAGGAAGCCTTTGCGCGGCTTGCACAGATCCGCGCCACACGTGGGCTGCCGGGCTGGCTGATGGTGTCGGCCTCGGCCTTTTCCGCCGCGTGCTTTTGCTATCTGTTCGGCGGCTCGGCCGTGGACGCATTCACGGCGCTGGCGCCGGGCTTTGCCGTGGGGGTGTTCACCCGCGCGCTGACGCGCGTGCGCACACCGCTGAACAAGCTGGTCTCCAACATGCTTTCAGCGGGTGTGGTGGCGCTGGTCAGCCTTGCCTGTGTGCAGGCGCTGGGGCTGGCGGGCGTTGCGTGCAGCCTGGATAAGGTCATCATCGGGGGCATCATCCCGCTGGTGCCGGGCGTCGCGCTGACAAACGGCATCCGCGACGTGGCCAACTGCGATTACCTCTCGGGTACCATTCGCGCTATCGACGCGGTGCTCATTGCGGCGGGTATCGCGCTGGGCGTGGGCCTGGTGCTCAAGGGCGCGGCTCTGCTGCCGGGGGTGACGATATGATATGGGAGCTTCTGGTGCAGCTTGCCGCAGCCTTCGGGGCGACGGTGGGTTTTGCCGTTCTGGTAAACGCGCCGCCCCGGGAATTTGTCTGGGCGGGCGTGACGGGCGCCGTGGGCTGGGGCTGCTATTGGCTGTACCTGCAATGGCAACCATCGGTGGCCGTGGCCTCGCTGCTGGCCTCATTGATGCTGGCGCTGCTTTCCCGGGTGTTTTCAGTGGTGCGGCGGTGCCCGGCCACAGTGTTCCTCATCAGCGGCATCTTCGCGCTGGTGCCCGGCGCGGGCATTTACTATACCGCCTATTATTTCATCATGGGCGACAACGCCATGGCCGTGGCCAAAGGTGTGGAGACGTTCAAGATCGCCGTGGCCCTGGCCGTGGGCATCGTGCTGGTGCTGGCTTTGCCGGGGCGGCTGTTCGAGGCGTTCGCGCCGCGTGCCGGGAAGAAAAAGGGAGAGCGATGAGATGAAAAAATTGCAGGCCGTCCTGCTGTGCGCACTGGTTCTGGCCGTGCTGGCCGCGGCGGATCTGGGATACAATTTCTTCGCCAGCCTTGTGCCGGAGATTAATGACGGTATTTCGGTGCGCGGTGTGCTGGCGCCGCTGCTGTTCAGCGACCATCTTTTGGGCGATTTTTGGTCCCGGGAGCGTTTTTTGAACGCCTTTGTCGCCGCGGCGTATGCCGTGGGCGCGCTTGCGGCCGCGAACGTGGTATGTGCTGCCGGCCGTATCATGTGCGGAAAAATAACGGCGGAGGAAGAGTAAGGCGGTTTGGCGCTTTGGCGCCAGAATGGTGTCTGAATTTTCTATGGTGACATAAAGTGATATGGGCAGATAGAAAGAAATGCCATTATGCATGCTGCATTCCAATCAAACAAATAAGAATTTGTAAAGGCGGTGGTTGCATGACTCAAGATGAAATCAAAAGGATTTGTGAAAAACGCTTTTTGGAACTTGGTGCTAATAAAATTGAACTACAGCCATCTGGTAAATGTTGGACATTGAATGGTGATTTTTTCAAAGTTACCACTCTTCAAAGCTGGTGGGTATTAGAGTGGACTGATAATCGTTCATATGCATCGAATGATTGCTTTGAGGACGTTGACCCAATGCCATATGATATTTCTAAAACAGACATTTTGGAACAAACTAATTTGTTGCTGCTTAAATAATACCAATATCACAACTCCCAGTTTGTGCAAGGGTTGGGGAGATTCGCAATAATGGTTTAAACATGGTTGTCTTAGATTGCCTTTTGGGGTGTGATAACATCACCCTTTGCTTATATAAGGACCTATAAAAAGATTGCAATTTTATCAAATCACTAAAAAATAGCCGCAGGCTATTTTTAGGCCATGCGGGCCGGCCCCGGCCTGCGGCCATTACGATGAGGTTTTTATAGCTTTGCTGTGCAAAACTATAAAAGCTACGGAAAGAACAGGAGGCAATGCTGTATGCTGCGGTGGATGCTTGGAAACCTTTTGGTCTGGGCTGTGCTGTTTTTCGGCGTACCGTATGCGGGCGTGCGCTTTGTGCCGCCCGAAGCGGGCATGATGTTCACGATGGCGCTTTGGCTGGCGGTATACCCGCTTTACATCGCGCTGGCGAGCCATTCGGCCGCACAGCGCAAATGGAACACCCTGTGGCTGCCGCTGGTGCATCCCGCGCTGTACGCATTGGGAGTGTGGCTGGTTTTCCACACTGTGCCGGAGCTTGCATATTGCGCGGGTTATCTGGCCGTGGGGTACGGCTTCTGGGGAGCGGGCTGGGGCATGAAGCGCCGCCGCCAGCGCCGGGGACGGCAGGGGCCGAACAAGGATTTTCAATAGAGAGAAGAAAAGGCAGAACAGTGTGGATGTTATCCATGCTGTTCTGTTTTTATGTGGAGATGGAGAGGCGGAACGGCCCATAGCGGAAAGATGATTTTAAAAACAGGAAGGATCGTGTCGAAATATGCGGGGAGTTTGATATAATTTATCAAAATAAGTATGTTTTAGATTCGCGAAATTTGCAGGTTATATACAAGGGAGGTGTTACGGATTCGCGGATTTTTAGAATGTACAAAACAATGAGGAGGTAATTTTATGGTTGGAAAAAAGGAAAAGCAAGGGTTTAAGGCCATGTTTAAAAGGATGCTTGCCTCAAGGCTGGCCGCGGGAATTGCAGCAGCACTGGCAGCGCTGCTGCTGCTGGTTATTGTTGGATTGGGCATACGCAGTGTTGTTTTATCTGAAAGTAAATCGACGAAACTGGGATTTGAAAACATTGGGGAATTGGCCACACAAACGGCCTATTGCACGTCGGTAAATGTTACAGAAGGCTCAAGAGAGCTTTTTGGTGTGACAATACCGTTTACACAAAGCAAATACATATACAGCTATGATATAGTTATAAAAGCAGGCTTTGACTTTACGAAAATTGAATGGGAGATAAAGGACACCGCTATTACAGTGAGATTACCGGAGGCAAAAATACTGAGCAGTGAGCTGAAATGGGATTCGTTTAAACTGTACCATGAAGACGAAAGCATTTTTAAACAGATCAAGATGGAAGAAAACAATGAGGCGCTGAAAAATCTGGTTCAAAATGCGGAAACGGATGCAGTCGCAAACGGCTTGCTGGACAATGCGCGAAGCAATGCTGAAACGATTTTGCGAAGTTTTTTCGGCAATGTGTACAACTTGGAAGAGTATGAAATAAGGTTCATCAATAAATAAAAACGCCGGGGAAGGATGTGCTTATGAAGAAGATGCTTTTACTGATCGTGGGAGCAATCGCAGCAGCGATCGTGCTGTTCTACTTTGCTTTGCTCCTGACGGCATAAATAAAAGAGCCGCTTTGATAAAAATGCAGTCTGTCTGTGCTGCATGGAGAACGCTGCAAATAAAAAAGCTGCTGAATCGTTCGATGGGACAAGCGATTCAGCAGCTTTTGCTTTTACAGCAAACTCAAATTTGATGTGGAATTGGAAATTCAATTTCTTAAGCGGAACGGAACGCCTCGGCGCGCGTCGGCTTTCACCTCCGTTTCGCCTGCGGCGAAACCGGCCTGGCCGGTTACCAGCCCCACAGGGACCGCTCTTTGGTTGCTCTCTTAATGCTAAGAAAGCGACACCATAGGCGGACTCCGCAATCAGGTCCCGCGAAAACATTTTTTATTTTTGTAAGCACGCGGTCAACCGTTCTGCGAGCATTTGGCGGCGTCTATGGCCAGCACCACCATCAGGCAGTACAGTGCGTCGGCGCTGTCGGCAATGTCCAGCACGTAGGTGTCCGTCCAGTTCAGTAATTCCTTCTGCACGGTCATTACCGTGCGGCCGTCCGCATCGCTGACAAGGTAATTCCATTCCCACATATCGCCCTCGATGCTCCAGCCGCTGCAGTCCAGCGTAAACACGGGTTTGAAAAACGTGAATTCTTTTTTGATCTGTCCCACGCATTCGCCGCCCACGTAAAGCGCAAAACGCGGCAGGAAAGAGAACACCTCTTCTTTTACCGTGCCCAGCTCCGCGCCGTCCGGGCCGAAGATTTTCAGGCAGTGGCCCCAGCTCAGCACGCCCTTGACCTCGTAGACGGCGTCGCCCGCTTCGTTGTAGATATCATAGCTGTCGAACCATGAAAACATGCGTTGTTTGAACAAGAGCTTCATGCCGTATCCTCCGGTTTATGATTTTCAGGGCAGCGCATCCACCGAGGCGGCATTGTAGGCTTCTTCCGTGGAGTCCGCCGAGGCGCTCACTTTCCAGCCGTCGGCCCAGGTGAACGTGTACACACGGTATGCCGTGGCCGGCGTCTCCTCGTGGGATTCCCGGTCTGAATACGTGTATGTCAGCTTCACATAGCACGATACGCGCGCAGTGCCGTCCGCCGCGGTGCTCTTGATGGCGGCGGGATTGCACTCGGCGGTACCCATCACATACAGGTTGGCCTTGTGTGTGTCGGAGACAACGCCCTGTGCGAGCGCGGCTTTGTATTCCTCGGTGCAGCCGGAGATCAGCGCTGTGTCCTGATTGTTCAGCGCATCCAGATATGCGGCATAATGGGCGGTGAGCAGCGTGTTCAGCTCCCCGGCCGCGGGTACGCCGCCCTCAGTCACCGGGTTTTCAAACGCCAGTGTGGTGACCGTTTTGTCTGCGAACTGCACGGAGGCTGTCGTCACAGCGCCCCACGGAGCCGTATACTGCATACCGATGGTGCTGCCCACGGCCACCTGCGGCAGCGTGACAACGCCGTTCACAGGCTTTTGCTCCACAGCCGCGCCGTCCACGGTGATGACCGCGCCGTCGTTCACACAGCCGGACACCGTGATATCCGCGATGGGCAGGGCGCCGCTGAACACAGTGGGTTCGACGGAGGACAGCAGCGCAAGGTCCGTCGCGTCGCCCTCCACCGCCTGCCCGGCAGCGGTGGTGCCCGTCACCGTGCAGGTGTACAGGCCGGGGAACAGGTTCTGATACAAAATTCCGTCCGCCGTCTGTTCGCCTGTGCGGGGCACGCCGTCCAGCGAAAGACGCAGGTTCTGCACCGGGGAGCTGAGCAGCAGCCGCACGCTGTGGACGGTGAGAGAATAGCGGCTGTAGCCGAAGAACACCGATTCCTTTTCCACGCCCAGCGCGGGGAACGCCCCCTGTGCGCCGCCGTCTACCACCTGGTCCTCCAGCTGTCCGCGCAGCGCTTCACGCTGCGCCGCGTCTGTGAAAGCACGGCACAGCGCGGCGGCGCCCTCGTCGGAGACCGTCAGGTCCTCGCCCTTGAGCAGATTTTTCAGCGCGCGGGCGTCGCCCGCCTCCAGCGCGGCGTCCACCGACGCGATGAACTCGTCCGGGTTGTATTTGTCATACATCACTGTGGCCGTGACGCACAGGCCTGTGAAGACCACGGCGAGCACGCAAACGGCGATGAGCATTTTGCGCGTGGTGCGGTTCATGCGCCGACGGCGCGCATGCCCGGCTTTTTCCTCCCGCCTGGTCCGCGCCTTTGCGTTTTCCACGGCGCGGCAGGCCGGGCAAAGCTCCTGGTCCGGGTTTTCCAGCGGCTTGCCGCAGTTTTTGCAGGTGTCCATTGCACTTCCTCGTGTTTTCTTGATTTTCAGCCGCCGCAGGGCGGCGGGCGCTTACAGCTTGGCGTAGGCCACGGCAATTTTGCCGGCCGCGCGGGCATTGTTGTACGCAAGCTGGATATTGGTCTTGAGAGACTGGCCGCCTGTGTATTCCACGATGTGCGCCAGCAGGTAGGGGGTGATGTTCTTCCCGCGCACGCCCTCGGCGTTGGCGCCGGCAATGGCCTTTTCGATGACGGCTGTCATCTCGTCAAAGTCCATGGCATATTCCTCGGGCACCGGGTTGCCGATGAGTATGCCGCCCGCCAGGCCCAGGTCCCACTTCGTTTTGGCAATGCGGGCAATCTCGGCCTCGTCTTTGGCGTTGTAATCTACGCCGAAGCCGCTTCTGCGGCAGTAGAACGCGGGAAAGTCGTCTGTGCGCAGGCCCAGCACGGGAACGCCCATGGTCTCCAGATACTCCAGTGTCAGGCCGATATCCAGGATCATCTTCGCGCCGGCGCACACCACGGCCACCGAGGTTTGGCGCAGCTCCTGCAGGTCGGCGCTGATGTCCATGGTCTTTTCCGCGCCGCGGTGCACGCCGCCGATGCCGCCCGTGGCGAACACGCGGATGCCCGCCAGGCTGGCAAGGATCATCGTGGAGGCCACTGTCGTCGCGCCCGTGCGCTTTTCCGCCACCATGATGGGAAGGTCGCGCCGGGATACCTTGGCCACGCCTTCGCCTTTGCACATCAGCTCCAGTTCGTCCTGCGTAAGGCCCACCTTCAGCACGCCGTCGATGATCGCCATGGTGGCGGGCACTGCGCCCTCCGCCCGCACGATGCGCTCCACCTCGGCCGCAAAGGCAAGGTTGTCGGGGTAGGGCATGCCGTGGGAGAGGATCGTGCTCTCCAGCGCGACAACGGGCTTGCCGTCACGGATGGCGGCGGAGATTTCCGGCGTGATGGACAGATATTCTTTCAAATTCATAATACATACTCCTTTACAAGCTTGGCGACGAGCGCGGGGCTCATCGCCGGGTTGATGGTATCGGCGCTGTCGATGGCCGCAAGGCCCGCGCCCAGCGCAAAATCCAGCGTGTCCCCGGGCGAAAGGCCGTTCACCCATGCATACACGATACCGGCCATTGTGGCGTCGCCTGCGCCGGTGGCGTTTTTCATGGGGAAGGGGCGGCTTTTTTTGCGCAGCGCGCCGCAGCCCTGCCGCCTGAAATAAAGCCCCTCGCGTCCCAGGCTTACAAACACCTGGTACACGCCTTTTTCCAGCAGCATGCCGCAGGCGGCGTCCAGCTCGCGTTCGTTTGTGATGCGCATGCCGGAAAGCACTTCCATTTCCATGAGGTTGGGCTTGAGCGTGTGGAAGTATCCCGCCAGCGGCGCGGCGTTGCGCGCCCATGCCGTGGATACGGGGTCCAGCATCAGCGGGACGGTGCAGCGTGTGGCGAGCGTTTCCAGCGCGCCGGCCGAAAGGTTTGCGTCCGCCACGCAGACGTCCGCACCGTTCAGCACAGGCAGCAGCCCCTCCACATACGAGGGCGTCAGAGCCTCTTTTAAAATATGCATGTCGCTCATGGCTACGAGCATGTCGCCTTCGCTGTCCATGATGGAAATGTAGGCGGACGTATTCTGGGCGGGGAACACGGCCAGATGCCGCGTCCCGATGCCCGCGGCGGTGCAGGCGCCGCGCAGCATGTCGCCGTATGCATCACCGCCCACAGCGCTGCACAGCTCCACCGTCAGGCCCAGACGGCACAGGTTGTCGCAGATGTTGCGGCACACGCCGCCCGCCGAAAGATGCAGGCGGCCGGGGTTGGAATCCCGCATTACGATGGGAGCGTCGCTTTGGCCGTGGATGTCCACGTTCGCGCCGCCGATCCCGGCAATGTATCCCGCCATGGGAGGAGCCTCCTTTCTGAAAAGGCCGCGCCCCGCAAACGGGCGGCATGCGGCCGGGAAGTATATAGCATTATTGTACTTTTTTAAGATTAAAAACGCAAGCCCGGCTAAAACGCACGGTGCGGCGGAAATGTAAATTTTTTTGCGGCCGTACCGCGTGGCCGGCGGCATGTATATTCGGGGCGCGCCTGTCCAAAATACTACTATCATGTGCCGCAGCCGCAGCCAGCGCGCCGCGCGCGGGCCAGGGCGGCAACACGGCAGGGAGGAAAAATATGAAAAACAATCAGGAATCCAAAAGCTTTTGGAAGGGCAAGGGCTTTTATCTGGCGTTGACGCTCGTCATCGCGGGCGCGGCCACGGCCAGTTTCCTTGCCATCAACAGCATGATGGACAAACTGGGCGCGGACCCCGCGCCGCAGATCCAAGGTGAGGAGGACATTCCATGGCAGGAAGAACAGCATACCCCCGTAGAAGAAAAGCAGGAGGACGTGCCCGTGGCGCCCACATCGCCATCCTCGTCATCGAAGCCGCAAAGTACGGTTTCATCTGCGCCCAGCTCATCGCCTGCTTCATCCGCGCCCGCCGCGCCTGCAAGCTCGCAGCCGGTGCAAACGCCCTCGTTCGCATCGCCGCGGGCTGGGGCGGCCTTGCAGGCTTTCAGTGGTGACGAGCTGGTGTTCAACGATACCATGAAGGACTGGCGCACCCACAATGGCATGGACCTGGCCGGCGCGGCGGGCGACGCCGTAACGGCGCCCACCGGCGCTGTGGTGGCCCGCGCTTATGAGGACCCCCAGTGGGGCGGCGTTGTGGAGCTGAACGCCGGAAAGCTGACGGTACGCGTATGCGGCCTTGCGGACATCGCTGTGAAAGAGGGCGACACCGTGGCCGTGGGCGACGCACTGGGCACGGTGGGCGAGCTGCCCGCCGAGAGCTCCATGGAAACGCATGTGCATCTGGAGTTCCTGGAGGACGGCGCTTATGTGGACCCGGCGGAATATTTCGCCCCGGTGGAATAAGGCTGCGCACGAACGGCGGCGCGCGGACGGGAAGACCCGTTGTCCGCGCGCCGCGTTTTGCTGCGCGCGGCCTTTGGAAGCCCGCATGCGCGGGATACCTTGAACGCGGGGCCGTTTTATGATATTCTATACTTGGCTTGTTCCATGCGGACGGGCCTGCTGCGGAATGAAAAAACAGGAGAGGACTGTTCTTGTTTATGAGCAAATTCAATTTTATCGCAACCGAGATCCCCGGCGTGATCATCATCGAACCTACGGTGTTCGGCGACAGCCGGGGTTATTTTATGGAGACCTATCAGGCGGAGGAATTCGCTGCCGCGGGCATTCCCGGCCCCTTTGTACAGGACAACCAGAGCAAAAGCACCAGGGGCGTGCTGCGCGGGCTGCACTTCCAGAAGGAGCATACCCAGGGCAAGCTGGTGCGCGTGGTGTCGGGCGAGGTGTTCGACGTTGCGGTGGACTGCCGCCCGAACAGCGAAACCTTCGGCAAATGGGTGGGCGTGACGCTCTCTGCGGAAAATAAGAAGCAGTTTTATATCCCGCAGGGCTTTGCCCACGGCTTTCTGGTGCTGTCCGAAGAAGCGGAGTTTACTTACAAATGCACCGACTATTACGACCCCGCGGCCGAGGGCGGCGTGAAGTGGGATGACCCGGACGTGGGCATCGTGTGGCCCGCGGTGGACGGCGAGATCCGCCTTTCCGCCAAGGATGGGGAGCACAGGGGCTTCAAGGAGCAGACCTATGAATTCTTTGAAAGGTGGTAAACCGGGATGCAGATGCTGAAGGCTTACGCCAAAGATTTCTGGCGGTACCGCTACCTGCTGCAGAACCTGATCGGCCGTGATTTCAAGCTGAAATACCGCCGCAGCGTGCTGGGCGTAGTGTGGAGCGTGCTCAACCCGCTGCTGATGAATGTCGTCATGGTGGTGGTGTTTTCCACGCTTTTTGACATGCGTGGCAGCGGTATCGAAAATTTTTCCGTATATTTGCTCATTGGGCAGCTGCTGTTCAACTTTTTCAATGAAGGAACCGGCAGCGCCATGGGCAGCATGCTGAGCGCGGCGCCGCTCATCAAAAAGGTGTATATCCCAAAATACATCTTTCCGCTGGAGCGGGTGTGCTTTGCTTTGGTGAACTGTCTGTTCTCGTTCATTGCTCTCGTTATTGTAATGCTTGTAACAGGAGCCAAGCTGCACGCCACCGTGCTTCTGGCGTTTTATCCGCTGCTGACACTGTTTGTATTCACGCTGGGCATCGGCCTTGCACTGGCCGCGGCAACAGTGTTCTTTCGGGATGTGATGCATCTGTGGGGTGTGTTTACGCTGGCGCTGAACTATTTTTCCGCCATTTTCTATGACCCTGAGCAGATGAATCCGCTGGTGGTGGGAAGCGTGGAGCTGAGCCTTTCCCAGGTCATCCGTTTCAACCCGCTGTACTGGTACATCACGGGCTTCCGCGCCACGGTGCTGGACGGCACGGGCCTCACCTGGAGCATGGTCTGGATCTGCGGCCTGTGTGCGGTCATCGCGCTGGCTGTGGGCCTGTTCGTGTTCCGCCGCCAGCAGGACAAATTTGTCCTGCATATCTGAGGGAGGACGCCGCTGTGAAAATGATCGAAGTAAACAACGTGTCCATGCGCTTCAACATGGCAAAGGAAAAGCACGAGAGCCTGAAAGAGTATTTTCTGGCCGCCGTGCAGGGCAAGCTGCAGTTTGAAGAATTTTACGCGCTGCGCGATGTTTCCCTCACCGTGCATAAGGGTGAGTTCCACGGGATCATCGGGCTGAACGGTTCGGGCAAATCCACGCTTTTGAAGGTGATCTCCGGCGTGTTCAAGCCCACGGCGGGCAATGTGGTGGTGCACGGCAGCATCGCGCCGCTCATTGAGCTGGGCGCGGGGTTCGACATGGACCTCACCGCCCGGGAGAACATCTATCTCAACGGCACGGTGCTGGGCCTGACGCCCAAGTACATCGACGAAAAATTCGACGAGATCGTGGATTTCAGCGAGCTGCGGGAATTTCTGGACGTTCCGCTGAAGAACTATTCCTCCGGCATGGTGGCGCGTATTGCGTTTGCCATCGCCACGATCACCAAGCCGGACGTACTCATTGCGGACGAGATATTGTCCGTGGGTGACTTCATGTTTCAGGAAAAATGCGAGGAGCGCATGCGCCAGCTGATGAGCGGAGGCACCACGGTGCTGCTGGTGAGCCACTCCATCGGCCAGATCGAGCGCATGTGCGACCACGTGACATGGCTGGAAAAGGGCCGCGTAAAGATGCAGGGCGAAGCGGCCGAGGTGTGCGCCGCATACAAGGCGCTGGACCCGGAGGCCGCAGCCATTCAGAACGCGAACAGCAACAAGAGGATCATTGAGGCGCCGTAAAGGCGCACATCACCGGCGCGGCTCTCGGCGGCCGGCGCGGGCCGCGGGGCCGGCGCATCCG
>NZ_JAFOIN010000025.1:0-3198 GCF_017421385.1 Ruthenibacterium sp.
GCCCGGGCAATGCGCCCCGCGCTCCGCGGCCCGCCCGGCCTCCCTCAGCCGGGCGCGGCGTTCCGCCTCCTGCGGGAAAGCCCTCCGCCTCCCGTCCCCCCAGCTCCGGGCCGGACGAGCTTGACCTCGGCTTCCTCGAAGACGATTTCACCTTCGGCCCGCCGGGCGAGGACTGACGCCCCTTTTTGTTTTTGAAATAAATGCAGCAAATACAATAAAGAAAGCCGGAATCTGTGATGACAAATATCAACGACGCACGCAACCTGACGCTTCTGATGGATTTCTACGAGCTGACCATGGCGGCCGGCTATTTCGAAGAAGGCTACACCGACAAGGTGGGCGTGTTCGACATGTTCTTCCGCAAGATACCCGACGGCGGCGGCTTTGCCATTGCCGCGGGCCTGGAGCAGTTCTGTGAGGTAGTGGATAACCTTCACTTCAGCGAAGAGGACATCGAATACCTGCGGGGCAAGGGCTGCTTCTCCGAGCAGTTCCTCGACTATCTGCGCCGCTTTGAATTCCACTGCAATATCTGGGCTGTGGCCGAAGGCACGCCCATTTTCCCCCACGAGCCCATCGTCATCGTGGAGGGCCCGGCCATCGAGGCCCAACTCATCGAGACGCTGCTTCTGGTCACCTTCAACCATCAAAGCCTGATCGCCACCAAGACGAACCGCATTGTCCGTGCGGCGCAGGGCCGCCCGGTGATGGAGTTCGGCTCCCGGCGGGCACAGGGGTACGACGCCGCCGTGCTGGGCGCGCGCGCAGCGTACATCGGCGGCGTGGTAGGCACCGCCTGCGTCATGGCGGACAGGCAGTTCGGCATTCCCGCGCTGGGTACCATGGCCCATAGCTGGGTGCAGATGTTCCCCAGCGAATACGAGGCCTTCAAGCGGTACGCCGAGCTTTACCCCGACAACTGCACGCTGCTGGTGGATACTTACAGCGTGGTGAAGAGCGGTGTGCCCAATGCCATCCGCGTGTTCGACGAAGTACTCAAGCCTCTGGGCATCCGTCCCAAGGGCGTACGCATCGATTCCGGCGACATTGCGTACCTTTCCAAAAAGGCGCGCAAAATGCTGGATGCGGCGGGCTATCCGGACTGCGGCGTGTGCGCGTCCAACTCTCTGGACGAATATCTGGTGCGGGACCTGATCCTGCAGGGCGCGCAGGTGACGAACTTCGGCATCGGTGAAAATATGATCACCAGCAAGAGCGACCCTGTGTTCGGCGGCGTGTACAAGCTGGCCGCTGTGAAGGACGGCGGCCGGTATCTTCCGAAGATCAAAATCAGCGAAACAGCGGAAAAGACTACCATCCCGCACCTGAAAAACCTGTACCGCATCTACGACAACGACACCGGAAAGGCCATGGCCGATTACATCACCATGGCGGACGAGACCGTGGATGTGACGGACGGCATCACCTTGTTCGACCCGGTGGAGACCTGGAAAAAGCGCACCTTTACCAACGTGCGCGCCGAACGGCTGAACCGTCCCATTTATGTGAACGGAAAGCGCGTGTACGAAAACCCGCCGCTGCGGGATATCCGGGATTTCTGCGCCGCTCAGGTGGCGACTCTGTGGGATGAGGTGACCCGCTTTGAAAATCCCCACCGCTATTATGTGGACCTTTCCCAAAAGCTCTGGGACGAACGCCAGCGTCTGCTGACGGAATTCGGCCGCTGAGCGCGGCATTCAAAGGAGAAAACACAAGGAGAATCATGGAAAAACAACAAAATTCTATGGCCACGCCGGCGCTGCTGCGCCGCTTCTGGCCCTACATGGCCCGCTATAAGGGCATCCTCTGCTTCGATCTGTTCTGTGCGGCGCTCACCTCGGTGTGCGAGCTGGTTCTGCCGCTCATCATGCGTTCCATCACCAATATGGGCGTAAACGACCTTTCCAGCCTGACGGTGAGCTATATCCTCCGCGTTGGCGCACTTTATCTGGTGCTTCGGCTCATTGACGGCGCAGCCAACTACTTTATGGCCAACACGGGCCATGTGATGGGCGCGCGCATTGAAACGGATATGCGCCGAGACGCCTTTGACCACCTGCAAAAGCTGTCCGACAGCTACTTTGCCAATACCAAGGTGGGCCAGATCATGGGGCGCATCACCAACGACCTGTTTGATGTAACGGAATTCGCCCACCACTGTCCGGAAGAATTTTTCATCGCCGGGCTGAAGGGCGTTATCTCATTCATCATCCTCGCGGGCATGAACGTATGGCTCACGCTCATTGTGTTTGCGGTGGTGCCCGTTATGGTCGTCTGCTGCACGCGCTTTAACCATATGGTGCGCGCCACATTCCTCAAGCAGCGCCGCCACATCGGCGAACTGAACGCCCGCATCGAGGACAGCCTGCTGGGTGAGCGCGTGGTGAAGGCCTTCGGCGGCGAGGACCTTGAGCGCGAAAAATTCGAGCAGGACAACGGACGCTTCCTGGACATCAAAAAGGAGACCTACCGCTGGATGGCCGCCTTCAACACCACCACACGCCTGTTCGACGGGCTGATGTACCTTGTTGTGATCGTGGCGGGCGGCCTGTTTATGCTCTACGGCAAGATCGAGCCGGGCGACCTTGTGGCCTACATGCTGTACGTCACCACGCTGCTGTCCACCATCCGGCGCATCATCGAATTCGCCGAGCAGTTCCAGCGCGGCATGACAGGCATCGAGCGCTTCTGCGAGATCATGGACGCGGATGTAGACATCTTCGACGACGAGAACGCAAAGCCCCTGGAAAATGTGCAGGGACGCATCACCTTCGAGCATGTGAGCTTTGAATATCCGGACGACCACAATAA
This sequence comes from Ruthenibacterium sp., assembly GCF_017421385.1. NCBI lineage: Bacteria > Bacillati > Bacillota > Clostridia > Eubacteriales > Oscillospiraceae > Ruthenibacterium > Ruthenibacterium sp. The sequence continues at coordinate 2,812 of NZ_JAFOIN010000025.1, forward strand.
AGTGCTGCATGATTTAAGCCTGGATGTGCGCCCCGGTGAAAAGCTGGCTCTCGTAGGGCCGTCCGGCGGCGGCAAGACGACGCTGTGCAACCTCATTCCCCGTTTTTACGACGCAACGTCCGGCCATGTGTGCATCGACGGCCGCGATGTGAAAACCGTAACGCTGGAATCCCTGCGCAGGGCCATCGGCATCGTGCAGCAGGACGTTTATCTGTTCAGCGGAACCGTGTACGAAAACATCCTCTACGGGCGTCCGGACGCCACCCGCGCCGAGGTGGAGCAGGCCGCAAAGCTGGCCGGCGCGCACGAGTTCATCTCGGCGCTGCACAGCGGCTACGACACCTATGTGGGCGAGCGCGGCGTCAAGCTTTCCGGCGGGCAGAAGCA
>NZ_JAFOIN010000026.1:0-13341 GCF_017421385.1 Ruthenibacterium sp.
AACAGGGCCTGCGGCCCCGTTCGCCGCGCACGGCGCGGGGTTATTTTAAATGAAAAAGGGGTTCACCACCCCTTTTTCAAGCTTTTTCCCCGGACGCTTCTTTTCCTTCTCTGCCTTTTTCGATAGTCTGCGCCCCGGAACGGCAGTCCGTTCCGGGGCGGTCTGCATTCCTGTTCGTGCTTTGGCGGAGGCCAGCGTCATTTAGGCGCTGGCCTGTATTACGGCCTTATAGGCCGCGTGTCAAGCCACCTCTCTTAGGGGTGGGCTTGACTTCCTGCAAAACCGTGTGCAAAAACTTGCCTCTTTACAGCCTGAAGCAGCGTCACCAGAGCTGGCACACCTGCTCGTACATCTCTACATACTGCTTGGCACTGGCGCTCCAGCTGAAATCGCACTCCATGGCGCGCTTTACAAGCTGCTGCCAACCGTCGGGATATTCATACCCCGCTTTTGCGCGCAGCACCGCATTCAGCATGTCGTGGGCATTGTAACTGCGGAATGTGAAGCCGTTGCCCCAGCCGTCGCCGGAATCGTGGATAGAATCCCGCAGGCCGCCCGTCTCGCGCACGATGGGGATTGTGCCGTAACGCAGCGCCACCATCTGGGACAAGCCGCAGGGCTCGGATTTTGACGGCATAAGGAACATATCCGCGCCTGCGTATATTTTGCGGGCCAACGAGGGCACAAATGCAATCTTCACGCCCACTGCGCCCGGATTGCGGGCCGCCAGTTCGCTGAAAAAGCTCTCGTAAGCCGCTTCGCCCGAGCCCAGTACCACCAGCTGCAGGCCGCTGTTGACGATGTCCTGCGCCACATGGCGAACCAGGTCTACGCCCTTGTGGCCCACCAGCCGCGTGACCATGGCCACCACCGGAACAGGCCAATCGTGCAGGCCGAAAATCTCCTGCAGCTCTTTTTTGCACTTGGGCTTGTTCTCCGCAAAGCTGTTCGCGTCGAAGTTTGCCGCAAGATTGGGATCCGCAGCCGGGTCGTAGCTTTTGACGTCGATACCATTGAGGATGCCGCACAGCTTATACTGCTTCTGGCGCAGCAGGTCGTCCAGGCCGTGGCTGTACCAGGGGTCAAGTATCTCGCCTGCATAGCTGGGCGAAACCGTCGTCACCTTGTCCGCGCACTCAATGGCGCCTTTCATGAAGTTGACACAGCCGTCATACTCCACCAGGTGCGCGTCCTGCCGTCCAATGGCCAGCGTATCCTCCAGGATCTCCATGCCGTATTTTCCCTGATACTGGATGTTATGGATCGTGAACACGGTTTTGATGCTGCGGTACTGCTCCAGATGTCGGTAATACAGGTTCAGATATACGGGCACCAGCGCCGTCTGCCAATCGTTGGCGTGGATGACGTCGGGGACGAAATCCACATGAAACAGCATCTCCAGAATGGCGCGGGAGAAAAACGCAAACCGCTCGCCGTCATCGTAAAAGCCGTACAATCCAGTTCGTTTAAAATAGTATTCATTGTCCAAAAAGTAATATTTTACGCCGTTGTGCGTCAATTCAAACAAGCCGCAATACTGGTTGCGCCAGCCTACGGGAACCGTAAAATTTGTGATATAGGTTAGTTTTTCGCGATATTCCTGCTTCATGTCGCCGTAAAGCGGCATTACCACACGGCACGCCACCTTGCGGTTGCGGATGGCGCGGGGCAGGCTGCCCGCAACGTCGCCCAGACCGCCCGACGCGGCAAACGGGGCCGCCTCGCTGGCACAGAACAAAACGTTCATGGAAACATCTCCTTTTCTGCATCAATGCCGATGCAAGCGGGGCGGGCAGCACTGCCCGCCCCGCTCCCGGCCTGTTTACACGACGGTGTTTTTCTCTACATACACCGGGAACGATTCATTCCCGCGCAGGTGCTTGTCGGCGGTGATGGTCACATTCTTGTCGGTGACGATGTAATCCAGCGTGACGCCCGGTTCCACAGTGGTCCCCTGCATCAGCACGCAGTTTTTCACCTTCGCACCCTTGCTCACTTTTACGCCGCGGAACAGCACGCAATTTTCCACCTCGCCCTCAATGATGCAGCCGTCCGCCACGATGCAGCGGTGTACCTGGCAGTCCATGGCGTAGCGCACAGGGGCCTCGTCGCGCACCTTGGTGTATACAGGGCGCTCGGTGGGGAACAGCTGCGCTACATTTTCCGGGCACAGCAGGCGCATATTCTCGTCAAAGTAGCTCTTGATGTCATAGATGCGTGCACGGTAGCCGCTGTATTCATAACCCTGCACATGCAGGATCTTCAAACTGGGGCCCAGAATATCCCGCTCCAGGTACATGCGGTTCTGCACGGCCGCATCCTTTACCATGGCAATGAGCTCCTCGCGGTCCATCACGATGACGCCCATGGAAAGGTTCTGCACACCCATGCGGTAATCGTTCCAGCGGATCTCCGTCACACGGCCTGCATCGTCCATCGTAAACGTATAGTTATCCGTGGTGATGGGCTTTGCGATCTCCGCGCGCTCATATACCATTGTTACATTGGCGCCGCTCTTCACATGCGCGTCGATGAGATGAGCAAAATTGAGGTCAGAGGCCACGTTGCAATCGCTGATGACAACGTATTTTTCCTTTTGCTCGGCCAGAAAGTTCACAATGCTGTACAATGCTTCCACGCGGCCGTGGTACACCTTGCTCTGAGATTGCGCGTAGGGCGGCACGATGTTCAGGCCGCCGCGCTTACGAACCAGGTCCCACTCACGTCCGGAGCCTAGATGGTCCATCAGAGAATGATAATTCTTCTTTGCGATAACGGTGACGTTTTCGATGCCGGCGTTCACCATACCGGAAAGCGTGAAGTCGATCATGCGGTAGCGCCCGCCGAACGGCACGGAAGCCATGGTGCGGTGCTTTACGAGCTGCGGCACCAGCTCGTCATAGGTATTGGGGAAAATGATCCCCAGCGCGTTGATGTTTACCATAAATTCTCACCGTCCTGTACGTCTTTTTCCAGCATCGCCTTCGGCCCTACCTTGGCGTTTTCACCGATGGTGACACCTTCGCCCACAACGGCGACGCCCCATTTGGATTTATCCTCCACATTTTCGGGCCGTGCGCCCACGACGGCGCCCTTTTTAATGGTGACGTTTTCGGCGATGATGGAATAATACACCTCGGCGCCCTCTTCTACGACAGCGCCGGGCATCAGGATGGTGGATTCCACCATGGCGTCCTTTTCCACACGGGCCCCTGCAAACAGAACGCTGTTTGCAACGGTGCCTTCCACCGAGCAGCCCTCGGTGAGCATCGCATTGTCAACCAGCGCGCCGGTGCCGATGTAGTGGCCCGGACGGCCGGAGGTACGGGAATAGATCTTCCATTCCGGGTCCCATACATCCAGCGGAACATTGGGGTCCAACAGGTCCATATTGGCTTCCCACAGGCTGTCGATGGTGCCCACGTCCTTCCAGTAGCCCTCAAAGGGGTACGCAACCATACGCTGCTGGTCCGCCAGCATATTGGGAATGATGTTTTTGCCGAAATCATTGGAGGATGTTTTATCGGCTTCGTCCTCGGTCAGATATTTGCGCAGCTTCTCCCAGGTAAAGATATAGATACCCATGGAAGCAAGATTGGATTTCGGCTCCTTCGGCTTCTCCTCGAACTTGGTGATGACGTTGTTCTCGTCCGCCGTCATGATGCCGAAGCGGGACGCCTCCTCCCAGGGCACCTCCAGCACGGCGATGGTACAGTCGGCATTGCTGTCCTTGTGGAATTCCAGCATCTTGCCGTAATCCATTTTATAGATATGGTCGCCCGACAGGATGAGCACGTACTCGGGGTCGTAGCGTTCAATGAAGTTGATGTTCTGGTAAATGGCGTTGGCAGTGCCCTTGTACCAGTCGGAACCAGTGGCCGTCTGATAAGGCGGCAGCACATGTACGCCGCCGTACAGGCGGTCCAGGTCCCATGGCTGTCCGTTGCCGATGTACTCGTTGAGCAGCAGCGGCTGGTACTGCGTCAGGATACCGACTGTGTCGATGCCGGAATTAACGCAGTTGGAGAGCGGGAAATCAATGATGCGGTACTTGCCGCCGAACGGAACGGCGGGCTTTGCCAGCTTTTTGGTGAGGGCGTACAACCGTGAGCCCTGACCGCCAGCCAGCAGCATGGCGATGCATTCTTTCATGTTTTTCTCCCCTTGCCGGCGCCGGGAACGCGGCGCCCGATTTTATGTTGGCTCCCCGCCGCGCTGGGCGCGCCGGGAACAAAAGGCGGGAACGCCTATGCGTCCTTCGCCTGTTTGCCGGTGGTTTTGCGCGCCGCGGTTTTTCTTGCGGGCTTCGCCCTTGCGCCACGGGCGGCGGCTTTTTTCGGCGCCGGCCCGTCCGCTTTTGCGGGCTTTGCCGCCGGCGTACGCAGAATGACGGCGCTCATGGGCGGCACGCGCAGCGAGATGCTGTAATCAAAGCCGTGCATGGGCTGCTTCTTCGCGCGCACCGGCGCGTTGTGCTGTCCCGTGCCGCCGAATTCCTCCGCGTCGGAATTGATCAGCTCTGCATACTGCCCCGCGCGGGGCACGCCGAATTTATAGTCCGGGCGCAGCACGGGCGCAAAGTTGCACACCGCGATGACCTCGCCGCCTTTTTTATCCCGCCGCAGGAATACCACGACGTTTTGGGACGAATCGTCCGGGACGATCCACTGGAAGCCCTCCCAGGAGAAGTCCTCTTCCCACAGCGCAGGGGTTTCCTGATACAGATGATTCAGCCTGCGCACATATTCCTGCATCTGTGCGTGACGGTCGTAGCCCAGCAGCATCCAGTCCAGCTGCTGGTTCTCATTCCATTCGATGAACTGGGCAAATTCCTGTCCCATGAACAGCAGTTTTTTGCCGGGGTGCGCCATCATATAGCCATAAAATGCGCGCAGCCCCGCAAACTTCTGCTCGTAGTCGCCCGGCATTTTGTTGATGAGGCTGCATTTGCCATGCACCACCTCGTCGTGGCTGATGGGCAGCACGAAATGCTCGCTGAACGCGTAGAAAAAGCTGAACGTCACCTTATTGTGGTTGCCTGCGCGGAACAGCGGGTCCGTGCTCATATAGCTGAGCATGTCGTTCATCCAGCCCATGTTCCACTTGAAGTTGAAGCCCAGGCCTCCCTCACTGGCGGGATGGGACACCAGCGGCCACGCGGTGCTCTCCTCCGCGATGAGCAGTGCGCCGGGTTTACGTTCCAGCACGGCAGTGTTCAGCTTCTGCAAAAAAGCAACGGCCTCCAGGTTCTTGTTGTCGCCGTTGACGTTTGGCTGCCATTCGCCGTCGCGCCGGTTGTAATCCAGGTACAGCATGCTGGCCACGGCATCTACACGCAGGCCGTCGATGTGATACTCCGTCAGCCAGAACAGCGCGTTGGAGATCAAAAAGCTCTGTACCTCGGGCCGGGCGTAATCGAACACCATCGTGCCCCATTCCTTGTGCTCGGCGCGCAGCGGGTTCTGATCCTCATAACAGTTGGTGCCGTCGAACTGGTACAGCCCGAATTGGTCTTTCGGGAAGTGGGCGGGTACCCAGTCCATAATGACGCCGATGCCGGCCCGATGGCATTCATCCACAAATGCCTTGAAATCCGCCGGCGTGCCGTAGCGGCTGGTGGGGGCGAAATAGCCCGTCACCTGATAGCCCCAGCTCCCGTCGAAAGGATATTCCATCAGGGGCATCAGCTCCACGTGGGTATAGCCCATGTCCGTCAGGTAGGGAACAAGCTCCCGCGCAAGCGCCCGGTAGTCAAAGGGGTTCCCGTCCGGATAGGTCCGCCAACTGCCCGCGTGCATCTCATAAATGTTCATGGGACGGTCCAGAGGGTCCCGTGCGGCAGCGCGCTTCTGCCATGCGTCATCCGTCCAGTTGTAGCAATCCTCCAGCGCGTACACCTTGCTGCAGTTCGCGGGGCGTGTTTCCGCATGGAAGGCGTACGGGTCTGCTTTGAATACCAGCTCGTCCGCCGGTGTAGTGACGCAGTATTTGTAGATATCAAACTGCCGAATACCGGGGACGAAACGCTCCCAGATGCCTCCCTGGGGATCGATATTTTTCATCGGAGTGGCCGAGGGGATCCAGCTGTTGAAATCCCCCACCACGGAGACGGCCTTGGCGCGCGGCGCCCAAACACGGAACATCACGCCTTCGGTCTCGCCCACGTTCTCAAAATGCGCGCCGAAAAAACGCTGGCTCTCGAAGTTATTCCCCTGCTTGAATAAGTACACCGGTACATCAGCAGGCGATGCTTTCTGTTTCATTTTGAACATCCTCCCTCTCTCCGGGCGCGGGCTGGGCCGCGCCGCCGCAGCAGGGCGTTGTCCCCGCAGGCGGCACATAAGGCGCCGGCCCTTCCGGCTAAAGCACGAATGAAATGTGCAGCGCCACAGCTTTTATTACCTATAATAATACCTATTTCTTCCACAGTTTTCAAGGCTTTTCTGGTACAATTATGCAACGTCACGCCAAAAATAGCATCTATCTTTATCTATTTTGTACAAAAAAATTGTAAAACCCGCAAAGTCGCTCAAATTCTTTTCCGTTTCCTGTTATTTTTGCACAAAGGACCAGGCGTTTCTTTTATTCCCCCTGCGGCATTGCAAAAAAGAAAACCGCCGCCCGCATATTATGCAGGCAGCGGCGTGTATTATACATCGAAATATGTCGGTCACAGCCACTTTTTCCGCACCATGACCACGACGGCCACGGCGGTGCAAAGGGCAGCGATACCAATGATGGCGAAAAAGCCGTAGGGCGAGCTTTCAAATGGAACGGGCACATTGGAACCCCAAAGGCCGAAAATGATGGACGGGATGGTAAGAATGATGGTAACGGCTGCCAGCACCTTCATTACGATGTTCAGGTTGTTGGAGATAACGGAGGCGAACGCGTCCATGGTGCCGGACAGAATGTCACGGTAGATATTACTCATCTCGATGGCCTGCTTATTCTCAATGATAACGTCCTCCAGCAGCTCGGTATCATCGGGATAATCCTTCACAAAATCCATGCGCAGCAGCTTTTCCAGCACGATCTCGTTCCCCTTGAGGGAGGTGGAAAAGTACACTAGGCTCTTTTCCAGCCCCAGCATCTGGATCAGTTCCTTGTTCTTCATCGAAAGATGGAGTTCGTTTTCCACACGGCTGCTGGCCTTATCCACCTCGCGCAGATAGAACAGGAACAGCGTGGCGTTGCGGTACAAGAGCTGCAGCGTCATGCGGTTTTTCTTTTTGGTGGAAAAATTCTTCACCGGGCTTTCGCTGAAGGCCCGCGCCAGGGCGCTTTCCTTCAGGCATACGGTGATGATGTTCTCCTCGGTGAGGATGATGCCGAACGGCAGCGTGGAATACACAAAGCCGCGGCCCTGCTGGGCCTCGACGGTGGGCGTATCCACCAGCACGAGCATATGGCCGTCCTCAAAGTCGATGCGGCTGCGTTCTTCCTCATCGAGCGCGGCGCGCACGAGGTCCGGCTCGACGCACAGCTTGGCACACACGGTTGCCACTTCTTCCTCGGTGGGCGCGCACAGATGCACCCACGCGCCGGGCACGATCTGCTCCAGCTCGCGCAGCTTGCCATCGTCGGTAAGATAAATCGAAATCATACAATATCCCTGCTTTCCGCGCCGAAACGCACAGCCGCAGAGATCAGAAAACGGCGGTGCGCGAAGCGCTGTTCAATTTTTGCGGGCATGATCGCCCTCGAGGATCGCCCTCCACGCACTGTCACTCCCTTTTTGTGTCAGCTTTTGCGGTTCCGCCGCAGAAAAAGCCCCCGCGCGTCCAAGGATTCTTCGGTTCACGAAGTCCCCGCCGAGCAGGAGCTTTACTATTATTAGTTTATGCCCTGAGAGGGCGTTTTGTCAAGGTTTTGCGGCGTTTTCCTGCAGCCGGGGCCCAACGGCGGTTTCGACCGTCCGCATCCGGCTTGCACAAAATTTAATTGCTTTTTTCGGTTATTTTGTCGTTTTCCCGGCTTGACATCCCCGCGCCGTGCGTGTATTCTTATAGCAGAGAGTTAGCTCAGGCTAACATTTTGCATTTGGAGCAATGGGGGAAACGGATATGACGCTGGACAAACTGCCCGTCGGGCAGACGCGGCGCATCGCTGCCGTGGGCGGACAGGGCGCGCTGCGCCGCCGCCTGCTGGACATGGGCCTCACGCCGAAAACACAGGTGACCGTGCAGAAGGTAGCCCCAATGGGCGACCCCATCGAGCTGCGCCTGCGCGGCTATGAGCTTACGCTGCGCCTGGACGACGCGCGGGAAATTGCGCTGGAAGCGCCGGACGGGGAGGCGAAATAATGGTATTTGCACTCGCCGGCAACCAGAACTGCGGCAAGACGACGCTGTTCAACCAGCTCACGGGCTCCAACCAGCATGTGGGCAACTTTCCGGGCGTCACAGTGGACAAAAAAGAGGGCGTCATCCGCGGACATAATACCTGCGAACACCGCCACGGTCCCCGCAGTTGGGGCCATCCCAAAACGCCGGCTCCCGCTGTGTGCGAGATGGCCACCGTGGTGGACCTGCCCGGCATCTACTCCCTTTCACCGTACACCAGCGAGGAGATCGTCACCCGGGATTTTCTCATCAAGGAAAAGCCGGATGGTATCATCAACATCGTGGACGCCACCAACATCGAGCGAAACCTTTACCTGTCCATGCAGCTCATCGAGCTGAACCTTCCCATGGTCATCGCGCTGAACATGATGGATGAAATGCGCGCCAACGGCAACACTGTGGACGTAAACAAGCTGGAGGAGGAGCTGGGCGTACCCGTGGTTCCCATCTCCGCCGCGAAAAACGAGGGCATCGACGAGCTGATCGAGCACGCGCTGCGCGCCGCACAGCTGAAAATGCTGCCCAAGCGGCAGGATTTCTGTTCGGGCGCGGTGCACCGCTGCATCCATTCGCTGGCGCACATCGTGGAGGACCACGCCGAGGCCGCAGGCGTGCCCATGCGCTTTGCCGCCACAAAACTGGTGGAGGGCGACAAGCCCATGATGGACATGCTGCGCCTTTCGGAAAATGAGGTGGAGCTCATCGGCCACACCGTCGCGGAAATGGAAGCCGAGCTCGGCACCGACCGCGAAGCCGCGCTGGCCGATATGCGCTATGCGTTCATTGAAAAGCTGTGCGCCCAGACCGTGGTGAAAAAGGGAGAAAGCAAGGAGCATCTGCGCAGCATGCGGCTGGACCGCGTGCTGACAGGCAAATACACGGCCATCCCCATTTTTCTGGGCATCATGTTTCTGATCTTCTGGCTGACGTTCGGCGTCATCGGCACCTGGCTGAGCGACCTGCTCTCGCTGGGCATCGATGCTGTGACGTCTCTTGTGGACCGCGGCCTCACCGCTTACGGCATCAACCCCGTGGTGCACAGCCTCATCATCGACGGCGTGTTTGCGGGCGTGGGCAGCGTGCTCAGCTTCCTGCCCATTATCGTAACATTGTTTTTCTTCCTTTCCATTCTGGAAGATTCCGGCTACATGGCGCGCGTGGCTTTTGTTATGGACAAGCTGCTGCGCAAGATCGGCCTTTCCGGGCGCAGCTTTGTGCCCATGCTCATCGGGTTCGGGTGCAGCGTTCCGGCCATCATGGCCACGCGCACGCTTTCCAGCGACCGGGACCGGAAAATGACCATCCTGCTGACGCCCTTCATGAGCTGTTCCGCCAAGCTGCCCATCTATGCGGTGTTCACGGCGGCGTTCTTCCCCCAAAACGGCGCTCTGGTGATGATTCTGCTGTATGTAATGGGCATGGTCATCGGGGTGCTGATCGGCCTTTTGATGAAAAATACGATGTACCGCGGCAATCCGGTGCCCTTTGTGATGGAGCTGCCCAACTACCGTCTTCCCAGCCCCAAAAGTGTAGGGCTGCTGCTGTGGGACAAGGCCAAAGACTTCCTCACCCGCGCGTTCACGGTCATTTTTGTAGCCACCATCATCATCTGGTTTTTGCAGTCCTTCGACATCCGCCTCAACGTGGTGGCGGACAGCTCCGCCAGTATGCTGGCGGGCATCGGCAGGGTCATTGCGCCCGTGTTCGCGCCGCTGGGCTTTACCGACTGGCGCGCCTCTACGGCTCTCATTACGGGCTTTTCCGCAAAGGAGGCAGTCGTCAGCACCATGGCCGTGCTGACGGGCACCACGGTCTCCACCCTGGGCGAGGCACTGGGCGCCATTTTCTCGCCGCTGGCAGCGTTCAGCTTTTTGACGTTCACGCTGCTGTACTCGCCCTGTGTGGCGGCCATCGCCGCAGTCAAACGGGAAATGCGCTCCGGCTGGGGCGCGGCGTGCGTGGCGCTGTTCCAGTGTGCGGTGGCCTGGGTGTGCGCTTGCCTGGTGTACCAGATTGGCAGCCTGTTCCTCCGCTGATACATGTATCTCCGTTTCAACAGAAAGGTATTTTAGGATGGATCTTCTCGATTGGGCGCTGCTTGCGCTGGTGGCGCTGGCCTTTGGGCTGGCGTTGTACAAAACCATCGACAACAAACGCAGGGGAAAGAGCTGCGGCGGCAATTGTTCCGCTTGCGGTGCGGCCTGCTCCCGGCGGAAATAAAGCCGCCGCAGATACCCGTATGCAAAAGGTCCGTGAAGGCAAACGCCTTCACGGACCTTTCCGTTTGTTTTCCGCAGAGGCCCGACAGGCACTACCGCTGCGCGCCGTCCGGCCCCGCGGCCCGTCCCTGCGCGGGTATCCCCTGCATATAAGAGTGCATGGCCTCGGCCACCCGCTTGGAGTATGCCACAGCCTGCACCACCGTCTTTGCGCCCAGCACCACATCGCCGCTGGCAAACACGCCGGGCCGCGTGGTGTGGCCCTCTTCATCGGTCACCAGCAGGCCGCGCCGGTCGGTGTCAATTCCCTTCGTAGTGCTGACGATGCGGTTGCGCGGGCCCTGGCTGATGGATACGATCACACTGTCCGCCGGGTACAGCTTCTCCGTGCCCGGTGCCTCGATGAATTCGCCGTTCTCATCCTCGCGTACATCGACGAAGATCACGCCCTCGTCCGTGACCTCCACAGGCGCTTTGCAATATTCAAAATTCACGCCCTCCAGCGTGGCGTAGCTGAACTCATGCTGGCTGGCGGCCACCTCCGGCGTGCGGGAAAAGCAGGTGAGCTGCCGCACGCCCTTGCGCAGCGCGGTGCGCGCCACATCCATGGCCGCATTGCCCGCGCCGATGACGATGACACGCTCCCCCAGGCGGAAGCTGTCCGGATTGTTGAGGTAATTGATTGCAAAATGCACATGGCCCAACGTCTCGCCCTTAATGTGCAGCGCGCGGGGCTGCCATACGCCCGTGCCGATAAAAATGGCGCGGTAGCCGTCACGGAACAGATCATCGATGCCGATGGCGCTGCCGATGGTGGTGTTGGGCCGCACACGGATTCCCTTTCGGATGAGATGGCGGTCCTCGAAATCGTCCAGCACGGTCTTAGGCAGGCGGAAATCCGGAATACCGTAGCGCAGCACGCCGCCAATCTTATCCTTGCCTTCAAAAATGGTCACCTGATAGCCGTACCGCGCCAGGATGACCGCGATGGTCAGCCCCGCGGGACCGGAGCCTACGATGGCCACCCGCATGCCGTTGGATGGCGCGGGGCCTTTTACCATCTTGGTGCTGTACGTGCTGGAAATGTAATTCTCAATGGCGGAAAAATGCACGGGCGCTCCCTTTTTGCCCAGCACACAGTGGCCCTCGCACTGGTTTTCATGGTTGCACACCAGGCTGCACACAGTGGTGAGGGGGTTATTTTCAAACAGGGTGCGTCCTGCCTCGTCCAGCCTGCCCTCCTGCAGCATCGCGATGATCTGCGGGATGGGCGTATGGATGGGGCACCCTTTCTGGCACTGGGGCGCCTTACAGTGCAAACAGCGGTTGGCTTCGTCCAGCACATGGATCGACATGGCGTTTCTCCTTTTCCTCTCAAACTTGTGAAATGTTTATCAGATATTGATATTTGCTTCACATTATGGATTTTTCGCTCATTTTCTATTGTACTGAAAAAAGCCGCAGATGCAAGCCAAATGTTGCGTTTCTGCACGTTCTCTTTACAAATCTTGCCCAGCAGCGGCGGTAATTTTTGGCTCACGCATCCCGCAAAGGCTCACTCTCCACGTTCCTCACAGCCGCTTTGTGAAGCAGATGATGCGCCCCGTCTCGGCAAAGCCTGCGCGCAGATGAAACACGGCGCTTGCGGCGTTGTCCAGCCCACAGTCGCTTGCAAATTCGGCACAGCCTTTTTCCCCGGCCCACGCCTCGCAGGCGCGCAGCAGCGCCGTCGCAACGCCCCGGCCCCGGTATTCCTCTTGCACAAACACGCCTTCCAGATACCCCACCGGGCTGGTGTGCGTTCCCTCCACATAGTCGCGCCGCAGGCCGCACTGCGCAAAGCCCACGTCCGCGCCGTCCTCCCGTGCAAGAAACACCGCACCCTCCGGCCCCTGCAGATATCCCGCCAGCTCCTGTTCCAGCTCAGCCTGCGCGTGGCCCGGCCACAGCAGCTGCGCCAGAGCCGCCGCCCGGCCCGCTTCCTGCATCCCTGCCCGAACGATCTCCATGTGTTTCAGCTCCTTTGTATTTTCCCCGTCCGGCGTTTTCCCTTGAAAGAATGCACGATCCGCTCCCGAACAGTGCATACTATTCCCATATCCGGCGTGCATCCTCCAAAAATCGCGGAAGGCCGAAGGGCGCTGCGCGTTCCTTTTCCCGGCTCTTATTTCGCCCCGCTTGTGGGAAACACGGGTTTTGCGGTATATGCAGCGCCCATGGGCGCAGGATGGCGCAGGCACAGGGCCGTCAGGTCCTCGGCCGCGGCATGGGCCGCTGCCACGCGCGCAGCCGGGGCGCTTCGGGCCGCCAGATCCGCCAGCGAATGAGACAACGGCAGCAGAGCCGCCTGACGTGCGCAGCGCAGTACCGCAAGGCCCGTTTCATTTGCTCCCAGCACATGCAGATAGGGCGGCAGTGCAGGCAGATCCCCGGTGTATCCCAGGGCCGCGTCCAGCACCAGACGGCGCAAACGCGCCGTCGCATATCGTTTTGTCCGCATGGCCTGCACCAGCTCGTCCAGCGTGCCTGCGCCCTGAACGGCGGCGGCGAGCCGGTTCTCCAGGCCCTCGGCCGCGCCCCGCACGGCGCGGAGACCCGCCGCATCCATAGCCCGCAGGCGGGACAACACCGCAATACCGAACGCGCGCCCGTCCAGAACGTCGCCCTCGGCCTCGGCCTGCATATACAGCCGCAGGCAGGCTGGCGGCACATGCGGCGCGAGAGCCGCCGCTCCCCCGGCCCGCACCAGCGCGCGCAGCGCCGAAGCCGAAGCGTAC